>JAVHYH010000081.1 GCA_031119155.1 Brevundimonas sp. | reverse complement strand
CAGAAGAAGATGGAAGCCGACGTCCAGAAGGACACGGACGCGGCCATCAAGCGCATCGACGAGACCTTGAAGGCCAAGGAAGTTGAGATCATGCAGGTCTGACGGCGGATCTGCCACAGGATAACCGACGCATGAGCGCCGAACCCCTCAGTCCTGAGCCCCTGACTCCCGCGGGGCCGCGCCATGTCGCGTTGATCATGGACGGCAACGGCCGCTGGGCCGAGGCGCGTGGTCTGCCGCGCGCCATCGGGCACCGCGAGGGGGTTCAGGCGCTGAAACGCACGATCGAGGCGGCGCCGAAGCTGGGCATCCGGTGCCTGACCGTGTTCGGCTTCTCGACCGAAAACTGGCAGCGTCCGGCGGACGAGGTGTCGGACCTGATGGGTCTGGTGCGGACCTATGTCGGCAGCGATCTGAAGCGGCTGGAGAAGGCCGGGGTGCGGCTGCGGGTGCTGGGGCGCCGCGAGGGTCTGCCGGACGACATCGCGAAGATCGTCGACAAGGCCGAGGCCAGCACGGCCCACAACGACAAATTCATCCTGCAGGTCGCCTTCAACTACGGCGGCCGGGCCGACATCGTGGACGCCGCCCGTCGCTATGTGGCGCGGGTGCAGGCGGGCGAGGCGGTCGAGCCGCTGGACGAGACGACGCTGGGCGCGGGCCTGTCCACCGCGGGCGGACCGCCGGTGGATGTGATCGTCCGCACCTCGGGCGAGTACCGGCTGTCGAACTTCCTGCTGTGGGAAGCCGCCTATGCCGAGCTGATCTATCAGGACATTCTCTGGCCGGACTACGGTCCGGAGGCGCTGGCCGACGTGGTCGAGCAGTTCCGCAGCCGGGATCGCCGCTTCGGCGGGCGTCCCGCCGCCAAGGCGGCTGTCTGATGGCGGTGCGGGCGCGCGATATCGGTCTGAGGGCCGCCTCGGCCGTGGTGCTGGCGCCCGCCGCCGTGCTGGCGATCTGGGCGGGCGGCTACTGGTTCCTGGGCCTGATGCTGGCCGCCTGCGTGCTGCTGGCGATTGAATGGGCGATGATGAGCGCCGCGACGGCCTGGCGGCTGATGGCCGGGGCCGTGGGGCTGGGCCTGCTGGCGGCGGTGATCTCGGCCCATGTCGGCCAGTTGTCGCTGGCGCTTGTGATGCTGGTCTTCTGCGCCGCCGCCGCGGGCCTGTTCGCCCGTAGTCGGGGGCAGGAGGCGCTGGATGCCGCCTACGGGGTTCTCTATCTCGGCTGGCCCGCGATCCTGCTGATCTGGCTGCGCGACGGAAACACGGCGCAGGGCCTGTACTGGACGGTCTTCGCCTTCGCCGTGGCCTGGGCCTCGGACATCATGGCCTATCTGGCCGGATCGACCTTCGGCGGGCCCAAGCTGTGGCCGCGCTTCTCGCCCAACAAGACCTGGTCCGGCTTCATCGGCGGTCTGGTGGCCGGCACGGTCGCCGGGGCGCTGCTGGCGACCTTCCTCGACATGGGCATCGGCCCGATCTGGGGCGCGGCGCTGGGGCTCGTGGCGTCGCTGGCGACCATGGCCGGAGACCTGTGGGAGTCGGCGCTGAAACGCCGCTACGGGGTCAAGGACGCCGGCAATCTGATCCCCGGTCACGGCGGGCTGCTGGATCGCGTGGACGGCCTGATGTTCGCCGTCGTGGTGGTGGCCTGCGGACGGCTGATCGTCATTCTTCTGGCCGGACACAGCGGATGATCCGGCGGCGCGTCACGGTGCTGGGCTCTACGGGCTCGGTCGGCTGCTCGACCCTGGACCTGATGGAACAGGCCGAGGCGGGCGGGGCAGGGGCCTTCGAGGTCGAGGCCCTGACCGGCGGCGCCAATATCGCCCGGCTCGCCGAACAGGCCCGGCGCTGGAAGCCGAAGGTGGCGGTGACCGCCGATCCGGCCCGTCTGGACGAGCTGCGCGATGCGCTGGCCGGAACCGGCGTCGAGGCGGCGGCGGGCGAGGCGGCGATCACCGAGGCGGCGACCCGTCCGGCGGACTGGGTCATGGCCTCTATCGTCGGCGCGGCGGGGCTGCGCTCGGCCTGGGCGGCGGCGGGCACGGGCGCGACGCTGGCGCTGGCCAACAAGGAGAGCCTGGTCTGCTGCGGCCCGGCCCTGATCGAGCGGGTCAAGGCGTCGGGCGGACGGCTGATCCCGGTCGATTCCGAGCATTCGGCCATCTTCCAGGTGTTCCCGCACGACGCGCCGGAGCAGGTGGCGAAGCTGACCCTGACCGCCTCGGGCGGCCCGTTCAGGACGACCCCGGCCTCCGCGATGGCGGGGATCACGCCCGAACAGGCCGTGGCCCACCCGAACTGGAGCATGGGCGCGAAGATCTCGGTCGACAGCGCCAGCATGGCCAACAAGGGCCTCGAAATGATCGAGGCGGCCTATCTGTTCGACATGCCCGCCGAGCGGATCGACGTGGTGGTGCACCCGGAATCGATCATTCACAGCACGGTCGAGTACATTGACGGCTCGACCCTGGCCCAGATGGGGCCGCCGGACATGAAGACGCCGATCGCCTGCGCCCTGGCCTGGCCGGACCGCATCGCCTGGCCGGCGCCGAAGCTGGATCTGACGGCGCTGGGCCGCCTGACCTTCGAGGCGCCTGACGAGACCCGCTTCCCCATGCTGAAGCTGGCCCGGCAGGCGCTGCAGGCGGGGGGCGTGGCGCCCATCGTCTTCAACGCCGCCAACGAGGTCGCGGCCCTGGCCTTCCTTGACCGCCGACTGGGCTTTCTCAATATTGCCGCAGTCGTCGCCGACACCTTGTCGCGCGTGACGGCCTCGGGGGTGGATTCCGGTTCCATTAGCGCCTGCGACGCGGCTCTGGCCGTGGACGCGCGGGCGCGACTGGCGGCGGAATCGATCATTCGCGGTCTGGCGGCGGCAGCCTGAGCGGCGGAGGATACTTTTCGGCATGACGGGCTTTATCGGCCAGGCGCTGATCCACATCGTGCCGTTCCTGGTGGTGCTGACGTTCATCGTCACCATCCATGAGCTGGGCCATTTCCTTGTCGCGCGCGCCTTTGGCGTGAAGGTCGACCGGTTCTCGATCGGCTTCGGTCGCGCCCTGTTCAGCCGTACGGACAGGAAGGGCATCGAGTGGCGGATCGGCTGGATCCCGCTGGGCGGCTATGTGAAATTCTCGGGCGATCTGGACGCCTCCAGCGTGCCCGACCAGGCCGGTCTGGACGAGCTGAAGTCGCGCGTCTCGGCCGAGCACGGCTCTGCCGCCGTGAAGGACTATTTCCACTTCAAGCCGGTGTGGCAGCGTGCGTTGATCGTGGCGGCGGGCCCGCTGTCGAACTTCGCCCTGGCGCTGGTGCTGCTGACCCTGCTGTTCAGCGTGATCGGCGAACAGATCGTGGCGCCGCGCGTGGCGCAGGTGACGCCCAACAGCCCGGCCGCGGCCGCGGGCTTCCAGCCGCGTGACCTGATCACCGCCATCAACGGCCGCCCGGTCGCGGAAAGCAGCCAGGTGACCCAGACCATCCTGCTGTCGGCCAATGATCCGCTGACCTTCACGGTGCAGCGCGGCGAGCAGGTCGTGTCGCTGATCGCGACGCCGGTGCGTCAGCTCGAGGACGACGCCATCGCCGGGCGCATGCGCGTGGCCCGGGTCGGTCTGGCGCTGGCCCCGCTGCGCGAGGACTACAGCTATCGGCGGCTGAACCCGATCGAGGCGGCAGGCAAGGGCGTGGACACCACGGTGTCGGTCGTGACCACCACCTTCCGCTATCTGGGCCGCATTTTCGTCGGCAAGGAATCCGGCGACATGCTCAACGGACCGCTCGGCATCGCCAAGGCGGCGGGGGGCGTCACCCAGCAGGCGGTGTCCTATGAAGCGCCGCCCACCGTGCTGATGCTGAACCTGCTGCTGACCTACTTGCAGTTTGCAGCCATAATTTCGATCGGAATGGGTATTGTTAATCTGCTGCCGATTCCCGTCCTCGATGGGGGGCACCTGATGTTCTACGGCTATGAGGCTGTGGCGCGCAGGCCAGTCCCCGCTCGGGTTCAGGAGGTCGGTTACAGGGTCGGTCTTGCTTTGCTGGCGGGATTGATGTTGTTCGCAACCTGGAACGATCTCCAGAAACTGAGTTTGTTCAAATTCCTCGGCGGGCTCGCCTGATGAGCCGACGCCAGCCCCCGATGGTTTTCCGTATGATCCGAAAAGACGCGTCCGCCCTTCACATCGCCCGCGCAGCGACTCCCAGCCTTCTGGCGCTGGCGGTAGCCGCCGGTCTCGCCGGTCCGGCCATGGCCCAGACCGCGGCTCCGCCCGTCGTGACGGTGGCCGAGCCCGCCGCCGCGCCGCAGGCCGAGGCTTCGGCGGCTCAGGAGGACCGGGTGCAGGTCAGCCGCATCCTGGTGCGCGGCAACCAGCGCATCGATCAGACGACCGTCCTGTCCTACCTGCCGATCCAGCCGGGCGATGTCGTCGACGCCGCCGTGCTGGACGTCGCGGTCCGCACCCTGACCCGCACCCAGCTGTTCGCCGACGTGCAACTGGGCGTGCAGCCGAACGGCGATCTGGTCGTCGAGATCGTGGAAAACCCGATCATCAACCAGGTGGTGTTCGAGGGGAACAGCGCCATCGGTCAGGACAAGCTGACCGAGGAAGTCACCCTGAAGCCGCGCGGCATCTACACCCGCGCCCGCATCCAGGAAGATGTGGGCAAGATCGTCGAACTGTACCGTCTGTCGGGCCGTATCGGCGCGACCGTGACGCCGAAGATCGTCCAACTGGAACAGAACCGCGTCGACGTGGTGTTCGAGATCAACGAGGGCCCCGAGACGGGTGTTCGTGCGATCACCTTCCTGGGCAACAGCGCCTTCTCGGACAACGACCTGCGCGAGGTCATGGTCACCAAGCAGAGCCAGTGGTGGCGCCTGTTCTCGACCAACGACAACTACGATCCCAACCGCCTCGACTACGACCGCGAGCAGCTGCGGAAATTCTACACCAACCGCGGCTACTACGACTTCCGCGTGCTGTCGGCGGTGTCGGAGCTGGCGCCGGACGATTCGAGCTTCGCGGTCACGCTGACGGTCGATGAGGGCGAGCGGTATAATTTCGGTACGGTCAACGTCGTCACCGAGAATGACCGGCTGAATCCGGACTTCCTGAAGCGCCTGCTGCCGATCCGTGAGGGCGACCTCTACGAGAGCGACAAGATCGAGACCGCCGTGGACGCGCTGACGTTCGCCGCCGGCTCGGCCGGTTACGCCTTCGTCGAGATCGAGCCGGAGTACCGGGCGAACGCGGAAACCAACACCATCGACGTGACCTTCAACATCCGTGAAGGCCAGCGCGTCTACGTCGACCGGATCAACGTCATCGGCAACACCCGCACGCTGGACAACGTGATCCGCCGCGAGATGATGCTGAGCGAAGGCGACGCCTTCAACCGCACCCTGCTGGAGCGTTCGCGCAACAACCTGCGTGCGCTGGGCTTCTTCAAGGACGTGACCGTCGAGGAGACCCGCGGGTCGGCTCCGGACCGTTCGGTGGTCAACGTCACCGTGACCGAGCAGCCCACCGGCGAGCTTTCGGTCGGCGCGGGCTTCAGTTCGGTCGACTCCTTCGTGCTGAACCTGGGCATCACCGAGCGGAACTTCCGTGGTCGCGGCCAGAACGTGGTGGCCCGTCTGGAATGGGGTTCGCTGCGTCAGCAGATCGACTTCCGCTTCACCGAGCCGAAATTCCTGGGACGCGACCTGCGCGCCGGCTTCGACGCCTTCCACTCGCGCTATGATCTGAGCGAGTACTCGTCGTATGACTATCGTTCGACCGGCGGCGGCCTGCGTCTGTCCTATCCGCTGAACGGCTACACCCTGTTCAGCACCCGCTACTTCCTGAAGAGCGACGAGATCATCGTCCCGTCCAACTACTGCGGCGAAAACGGCATCGGTTCGAACGCCCTGTGTGACCAGGTCGGCTCGTTCATCAACTCGTCGGCGGGCTACACCCTGCTGGTGGATCGCCGGAACGACCCGGTTCGCCCGACGGGCGGCTGGACCGGCACGCTGCGTCAGGACTTCGCCGGCATCGGCGGCGACGTGAACTATGTGAAGACCGAGGCCGACGTGTCGGCCTTCTGGGGCATCGCGCCCAACTGGGTCGTCACGGCCCAGGCGCAGACCGGCTATGTTTCGGGCTGGGGCGGTGATCCGATCCGCATCAACGATCGCTTCTTCAAGGGCGGCAACAGCTTCCGCGGCTTCGAAACCGCGGGCATCGGTCCGCGCGATCTGAGCACGACCGACGCACTGGGCGGCAACTTCTATGTCATCGGCACGCTGGAGCTGACCGTTCCCAACTACCTGCCGGAAGAGTACGGCATCCGCACCTCGCTGTTCGCGGACGTCGGCACCTTGGGCGTTCTGGATGATCGCTACACCGTCACCTCGACAGGCGTGCGGGACGCCAACATCGTCGATGATCTCGAACTGCGGGCTTCGGCCGGTCTGAGCATCCACTGGCGTTCGCCGATGGGACCGATCCGGTTCGACCTGAGCAAGATCCTCAGCCGGGAAGAATACGACAAGACAGAAACCTTCCGCTTCTCGACGTCCACCCAATTCTAACCGTGGGACGACGTCCCGCACCAAAGGCCTGATTATGAAAATGATTGCTCTGGGCGCCTTCGCCCTCGCCGCCCTGACCGCTGGCGCCGCTTCTGCTCAAGCCCAGGCGCAAGCTCCGGCGGCCCTGAACCACGGCGCCCCCGTCGCCGGCGTCTGCGTCTACAACCCGCAGCAGCTGCTGGCGGGCAGCACCGCCGGCCAGTCGCTGGTCACCGGCCTGCAACGCCTGGGCGAAGAAGTGCGCGGCGAACTGGCGCCGTACAGCACCTCGCTGCAAACCGAGGCGACGGCGCTGCAACAGGGCGGTCAGGCCGCTGACCCGGACGGCGCTCGCGCCCGCGCCTGGCAAGCCCGCCTGCAGGAAGCCCAGCAGCTGGAACAGAGACGCTCGAACGAACTGCGCTACACCGAGAGCCTGCAGACCCAGACCATCGTGACGGCCGCCCGTCCGATCCTGGCGGCCCTGTATCAGGAAAAGGCCTGCAGCATCCTGCTGGACGGCAGCACTGTTCTGGCGGTCAACCCGGCCATGGACCTGACTGCGCCCGCCGTTCAACGCCTGAACCAGGCCCTGCCGACCCTGCCGGCCTTCTCGCGCAGCGAGGTTCCGGCCGAACTGCAGCAGTAAGACGGGTATCGAATGCCTGATCCGCGCTTTTTCGAGAGCCTGGCGACACTGGATGTCGCCGGGTTGGCTGAACGGATCGGGGCTGAAGTCCTGCGCGGCGGAGATCGAAAGGTCTCCGCCGTTGCGCCTTTGGGGACAGCCTCATCGAACGATGTCGCCTTTCTGGGCGACCGGAAATTCGCCGAGCAGCTGAAGGCCACCGGCGCCGGCTGCGTGATCCTGCCGGCCGCTGCGACCGAACTGGCCCCTGAAACCGCCGCCGTGCTGGTGTCGTCGACGCCGCAGGCGAGCTGGGCCGCCGCCTCCCTGCTGTTCCACCGCTCGCATCCGCTGACCCGCGCCGCGGACCCCGCCGAGGCCATTGAGGACGACAGCGTGGTGCTGGAACCCGGCGTGGTGCTGGGCGAAGGCGTGCGCATCGGGCGGGGCACGCGCATCGGAGCGAATACGGTGATCGGACCGGGCGTCCAGATCGGACGCGACTGCCACATCGGCCCCAATGTCAGCATCGGCTTCGCCCTGATCGGCGACCGGGTGAAGCTGTATGCGGGCGTCCGCATCGGCGAGGCGGGTTTCGGCGCCGCCGGCAGCCGCACCGGCCCGGTGGACGTGCCCCAGCTGGGCCGGGTCATCCTTCAGGACGGTGTCACCATCGGCGCCAACTCCTGCATCGACCGCGGCGCCTATGACGACACCGTCGTGGGCGAGAACACCAAGGTCGATAATCTGGTCATGATCGCCCACAACTGCGTCATCGGCCGCAACTGCCTGATCGCCGCCCAGACCGGCATCTCCGGCTCGGTGATCGTCGGCGACAATGTGATCTTCGGCGGTCAGGCCGGGGTCGGCGACCATCTGAAGATCGGCGAGGGCGCCCGTGTTGCGGGCGGCGCCGGCCTGCTGGCGGACATCCCGCCGGGCGAGACCTGGTCGGGTTATCCCGCGAAACCCATTCGGCAATTCTTGCGCGAGACCGTCTGGGTGTCCAAACAGGCCCAGACAAAACCGCGCGGGAAGACGGATCAATGAGCGACGACCTCAACATCGACTATGCCGAGGTGATGCGGCGGCTGCCGCACCGCTATCCGTTCCTGCTGGTCGACAAGGCCGAGGCCTTCGTGCCCGCCACCTCGATCACCGGCATCAAGAACGTCACCCACAACGAGCCGTTCTTCCCGGGCCATTTCCCGATCGATCCGGTCATGCCGGGCGTGCTGATCGTCGAGGCCATGGCCCAGACCGGCGCCCTACTGATGTCCAAGACGCTGGACGTGGCCGTGGCCGACAAGGTCATCATGTTCATGTCCATCGACGGCGTGCGCTTCCGCAAGCCGGCGCGGCCGGGCGACCAGCTGCGCATGGAGGTCAAGGTGATCAAGGCCCGCGGCGACGCCTACAAATTCCGCGGCGAGACCTTCATCGACGGCAAGCTGGCGGCCGAGGCCGAGTTCATGGCCATGGTCGTCAAGGTCGAGCAGCCGGCGACCTGATGACCATCCATCCGACAGCGCAGGTCGACGCCTCGGCCCGGCTGGCCGACGGGGTCGAGATCGGGGCCTGGTCCATCATCGGGCCTAACGTCGCCCTGTCCGAGGGCGTGCGCGTGGCCAGCCATGTGGTGATCCAGCAGGACACCACGGTCGGCGCGGGCACCACCATCCATCCCTTCGCGGTGATGGGCGGCGATCCGCAGCACGGCGGCTACAAGGGCGAACCGGTGGCGCTGGAGATCGGCGCCAACAACGTCATCCGCGAGCATGCGACCTTCAACCGGGGCACGCCGGGCGACCGCAAGCTGACCACCATCGGCGACAACGGCCTGTTCATGACCGGCGCCCACATCGGCCACGACTGCATCGTCGGCGACAACGTCACCTTCGCCAACAACGCCACCCTGGGCGGCCACGCGCGGGTCGGGAACAAGGTCTTCCTGGGCGGACTGGCGGCGGTGCACCAGTTCGGCCGGATCGGGCAGGGCGCCATCGTCGGCGGTCTGTCGGCGGTGACCCGCGACGTCATCCCCTACGGCTCGGCCTGGGGCAACCACGTCCGCCTGCACGGGCTGAACCTGATCGGGCTGAAGCGAAAGGGCTATGGCAAGGACGCCGTGCGCCGTCTGCTGGCCGCCTATCGCGACATCTTCGAGGGCGAGGGCCTGTTCTCCGACCGCCTGACCGCCGCCGCGGCGACCTATGCGGACCTGCCGGAGATCCAGGAGATCATCGCCTTCATCCGCGAGGACACCCGGCGCCCGGTCGCCCTGCCGGAGCGATGAGAATGGGCGGCAAGCTGGGTCTGATCGCGGGGGGCGGGGCTCTGCCCCTCTCCGTCGCCGCGCGCTGCGAAGCCGAGGGACGCCCCGTCTTCGTCATCCGTCTGGCCGGTTTCGCCGACCCGCATCTGGCCCACTATCCCGGCATCGACGCGGGCATGGCCGAGATCGGGCGCATTCTGACGGCGATGAAGAAGGCGGACTGCAAGGTGGTCTGTCTGGCCGGGACGGTCAGCCGTCCGGACTTCAAGACGCTGAAGCCCGACTTCAAGGGCGCGACCCTGCTGCCCGGCATCATCGCCGCCGCGACCAGAGGCGACGACGCCCTGCTGCGCAAGATCCTGTCGGTGTTCGAGGCCGAGGGGTTCGCGGTCGAGGGGGCGGACGACATTCTGGGCGGCGAGACCCTGCCGCCCGGCGCGCTGGGCAAGGTCCAGCCGACGGAGGAACAGCTCACTGACCTGCGCAAGGCGCTGTACGTGGCCGAGAAGTCGGGCGAGCTGGACATAGGGCAGGGCGCGGTCGTCTGTGACGGTCTGGTGCTGGCCGTCGAGGCGCAGGAGGGCACGGACGCCATGCTGATGCGTGTCGCCGGCCTGCCCGCCGACCTGCGCGGCTCGCCGTCGGCCCGCAAGGGCGCGCTGGGCAAGGCGCCCAAGCCGATCCAGGACCTGCGCGTCGATATGCCCGTCATGGGTGCGCGCACCATCGAGATGGCCGCCGCCGCCGGTCTGGCGGGCGTGGGCGGCGTGACCGGCAAGCTGATCCTGATCGACCGCCCGTCGCTGATCGAGGCGGCGGACCGTCTGGGCCTGTACGTCTGGGGCGAGGACAAATGAGCCGTCCGTTGAAGGTCATGCTGATCGCCGCCGAGGCCTCGGGCGATGCGCTGGGCGCCGGTCTGGCGCAGGCCCTGCGCGGTCGGCTGGGCGCCGATGTGGCCTTCGTCGGCGTCGGCGGACCGAAGATGGCGGCCGAGGGCGTCGACAGCCCGTTCGACATCGCCGACCTGTCCATCCTCGGCTGGCTTGAGGGGCTGAAGGCCTATGGTCTGGTCAAGCGCCGGGTGGCGGAGACCGTGGCCCATGCCGTGGCCGAGAAGCCGGATGCGGTCGTGCTGATCGACAGCTGGGGCTTCACCATCCGCGTCGCCAAGGCGCTGAAGGACGCGCTGCCGGGCGTGCCGCTGATCAAATATGTCGGGCCGCAGGTCTGGGCCTCGCGTCCCGGCCGGGCGAAGACGCTGGCGGCGTCGGTGGATCACCTCCTGGCCCTCTATGCCTTCGACGCGCCCTGGTTCGAGCGTGAGGGGCTGGAGACCACGATCGTCGGCTCGCAGGCCTTGCATGTGGACATGAGCGGGGCCGATCCCGCCGCCTTCCGCAGCCGCCGGGGCATCGCGCCGGACGCCGATCTGCTGCTGGTCCTGCCGGGCAGCCGTCCGTCCGAGATCCGGCTGATGACGCCCGTGTTCGAGACGGCGGTCGTGCAGCTGAAGCGCGCCAATCCCGCGCTGGAGGTGGCCGTCATCGCCGCCGGAACCGTGGCCGACGACGTGACCGCGCGAGTCGCCACCTGGCCGTTCCGCGCCCATTTGGTGTCGGAAGACGAGAAATACGATGCGATGAAGGCCGCGACGGTGGCGCTGGCGACCAGCGGCACCGTCTCGACCGAACTGGCGCTGGCCGGCGCGCCCATGGTCATCGGCTACCGCTTCCAGCCGCTCAGCTATGCGATCATGAAGCCGTTCTTCACCGGCAAATATGCGACCCTGTTCAACCACGCCGCGGACGAGGAGATCGCCCGCGAGCTGATCCAGACCGACGCCACGCCGGAGAAGTTCGCCGCCGAGGTGGGCCGTCTGCTGGCCGATCCCGAGGCCCGGCGGGCGCAGGCCGAGCGCCAGACGGCGGCGCTGGACCTGATGGGCCGCAATGCGCCCGATCCGTCCAGCCTGGCGGCGGACGCGGTCCTGCGGGTGATCGCGGCGCGGGCGGGGGTCTGACCGCATGGCGGGGCCGGTGCTGATCCTGATCCCCGGCCTGCTGAACGATGCGGACCTGTGGCGCGATCAGGTGGCGGCCCTGTCCGACCGGTTCGACGTGCGGGTGGCCGACATCACCCGGGGCGAGACGATGGACGCCCTCGTCGAGACGGTGTTCGGGCTGGCGGACGGGCCGGTCAGCGTCGCCGGCTTCTCGCTGGGCGGCTATGTGGCGCAGGCCATGCTGATGCGCAGTCCCGAGAGGATCGCGCGGCTGGCCCTGCTGGACACCGCCTTCCGGCCGGACACGCCCGAGCGGGCGGCGGAGCGGGCGCATCTGACCCGGCTGGCCACGGCGTCGGGCAAGTTTCTGGGCATCGGCGACCGGCTGCTGAAGACCTATCTGGCGGCGGATCATGCGGCGGACCCGGTGATGGCCGACCGGGTCAAGGCGATGACCCAGCGGCTGGGCGCCGAAGTCTTCATCCGCCAGAGCGGGCTGATCCGGCAGGACGGGGAGGCGGCCCTGCGCGCCTTCGCTGGTCCGGCGCTGGTGCTGTGCGGCGAGGTCGACCAGATCACCCCGCCCGAGGGGCACCGCGAGATGGCCGCCCTGATGCCGCAGGCCGAACTGGTCATCGCCCCCGGTTGCGGCCACCTGACGCCGATCGAGGCTCCGGCGCTGGTCAGCGGGGCGCTGGCGCGCTGGATGGAGCGGACCTGAGATGGCGCGCGCGCTCAGCCCCCGCCGGGCCGCCGAGGTCCGTTCCGCCCTGCAGATGGCGGTCGGGGCCGTGGTCGCCTTCTATCTGGCGACGGCGTTCAAGCTGCCGCATCCCTACTGGAGCGTGATCTCGGCCATCGTGGTCATTCAGGCCAGCGTCGGCGGCGGGGTGCTGACCGTGGCCCGGGACAGGGCGGTGGGGACGCTCGTCGGGGCGTTGATCGGCGGGGCGGCGGCCTTCCTCCGGCCCGAGGGCGTGAACTGGATGATGGCGACGCTGGCGGCCTGCACAGCCGGGCTGGCCTTCTTCGCCACCGGACGGCCCTGGCTGAAGGTCGCGCCGGTGACCGCGGCCATCGTCATCGCCGGCGCCGCAGGGCCCGAGGGGCCGGCGCAGCTGGCGCTGGACCGGGTGCTGGAGATCCTCGTCCATCCGGACAACGCGCCGTCGCGGCGGGTGGCGGCGCGGGCGGGCTTCGCCGACACCGGCGCGCTGCGCGCGCACCGCCGCAGCGCGGACCTCCTGGAGGTCCACGGTGGAGACGATGTCGAAGGAGTTCTCGGCGGCCATGAGATTCCGGATTATACCCGCTCGCGCCTAGTCTTCCCAGCGGATGCCGGACGGCGGCGAGAACTGCCCCTGGCGCGGCAGCCCCTTGTAGTCCTTGATCACGAACCGGGTCAGATTCCCTTCGCGGTCGTGGTAGGAGACCTCGGCCAGGCGCTGGGCCGCCGGGTCGACGA
>JAVHYH010000080.1:8173-13104 GCA_031119155.1 Brevundimonas sp. | reverse complement strand
ACCCTCTTCATGCTGGTCAGCGCCTTCGCGGGCATGGACGTGATGAAGGCCGCCTACGCCCACGCCATCGCCGACGGCTACCGCTTCTATTCGTACGGCGACGGCAGCCTGCTGTTCAGGGAGTCCCTCTGATGACCACCCTCCCCCGCCCCCTGATCCAGAGCCTCGAAATGCTGGCCGCCACGGCCGAGGCGCTGGAGCTCCGCAATGACTGGATCGTCTTCGGCGGCGCCGCCATGGCCCTGTCCGGCCTGCCCGACTGGCCCGTGCCGGATATCGACGTGCTGGCCTCCGAAGAGACCGCCAACGATCTGATCGACGCCTTCGGCGGCAGGATCCTCACCCCGCCCGCCGCGGACCGCTTCCGCTCGCGCCTGCTGGCCCGGATCGACGGCACGCCGGTGCCGATCGAGATCATGGTCGGGCTGGAGGTGAAGACCGACGACGGCTGGGCGCCCGTGAACTTCCGCACCCGCGTTGATCGCCCGGTCCAGGATCGCCACATCCCGACCGCCCGCACCGCCGAGCAGGCCGCCATGGCCCGCCGTTTCGGACGCCCCAAGGACCTGCAGCGCGCCGAGGCGCTGGACAAGCTGACCGACTGATGACCTTCCCGTTTGAAATCTCGAAGACCGATGGCCGCGCCCGCACCGGCGTCCTGAAGACCGCGCGCGGCGACATCCGCACCCCCGCCTTCATGCCTGTCGGCACCGCCGCAACGGTCAAGGCCCTGACCGTGGACCAGGTCAAACAGACCGGTGCCGACATCCTGCTGGGCAACACCTACCACCTGATGCTGCGCCCCGGCCCGGAGCGGATGGAGCGCCTCGGCGGCCTCCACAACTTCATGCGCTGGGACAAGCCGATCCTGACGGACTCCGGCGGCTTCCAGGTCATGTCCCTGTCGGGCATTTCCAAGCTGACCGAGGAGGCCGTGACCTTCTCCAGCCACATCGACGGCTCCAAGCACGTCCTGACGCCCGAACGCTCCATCGAGATCCAGGCCGACCGGCTGGGCTCCGACATCGTCATGCAGTTGGACGAGTGCGTCGCCTGGCCCGCCGAGGAAAAGCGCGCCCGCGAGGGGATGGAACTGTCCGCCCGCTGGGCCCTGCGCTCGAAGAACGCCTTCGGCACGCGCGACACGCAGGCCCTGTTCGGCATCCAGCAGGGCTCGACCTACGAGAACCTGCGCAAGGAGTCCTCCGAGCGCCTGCAGGAAATCGGCTTCGACGGCTACGCCATCGGCGGTCTGGCCGTCGGCGAGGGCCATCAGGCCATGTGCGAGGTGCTGGACTATGCGCCGGAGTTCCTGCCCAAGGACCGCCCCCGCTATCTGATGGGCGTCGGCAAGCCGGTCGATCTGGTCGAGGCGGTGTATCGCGGCGTCGACATGTTCGACTGCGTCCTGCCCACCCGCGCCGGCCGCCATGGTCAGGCCTGGACCTGGAACGGCCCGATCAACCTCAAGAACGCCCGCTTCGCCGAGGATCAGGATCCGCTGGATCCGGAAGTCCCCTGCCCGGCTTCTCAGGACTATTCAAAGGCTTACCTGCACCACCTGATCCGCGCCGATGAGATCCTCGGCAAGATCCTGCTCAGCTGGCACAACATCGCCTTCTTCCAGGCCCTGACCGCCGCCATGCGCGCCGCCATCGCCGAGGGCCGCTTCGACCAGTTCCGCCGCGACTTCCACGCGCGGCATACGTCGAACTGAGGTTCCGGGTTTCAGGGATCAGGTTCCAGGGAAGCGACTACCCACGCTACCTGCCCCCCCTAGAACCTAGAACCTAGAACCTAGAACCTGGAACCTGGAACCTGCACCCTACCTCTGCGGCCGGAACCAGCTGGGCGCCGCCGGCGGGGCGCAGTTTCGCTGCATGCCGACGCCCTTCAGGAAGGCCCGGCGCATTCGCCCGGCCTGAACCGCCGACTGCACCTGCAGCCGATGCCGCTCGGCCCCGCTCAGACGACGGATCCACGACCGGCCCGGAATGAAGTCCGTCGCGGTGTTGCGAATGGCGTCCAGCGCCGCCTTGGACGCGGCGTCGGCGGCCCGCTCGCTCAGATAGGGGTTGTCCGGCGACGGCGGCTCGTCCGTGTCCGGCCCCAGCGCCTCGTCCAGCCGCGCGATCTCCGCGCCGATGGTGGTGCACTGGTTCAGGTTGCGCAGGTCATAGGGATTGGCCTCGGCCTGCAGCAGCACCGTGGGGATGTGCTCGCGCCGCAGGTTGAAATCCTCCAGCGGCGCCGTCGCCGCCGCGCCGAAGCCCGAACCGAACGACCGCGCCCCCTCCACGGCGGAGTTGCCCGCGTTGCAAGCAGACAGGGCGAGGACGGGAACAAGCAGGAACAGGACGCGCATGCCGCCTTTCAACCACGCTTGGCGGGTGCAGGAAAGGCGGGAGCCGGCCGTCCGAACCGGAGCCACTGAAGGTTCGGAAAGGATAGCCGGCCCCGGCAACCGCAAGGCGGCGACCGACTCAACCATGCCTCTCGCGGCGGGAGCGGTGAAGAGCGCTGAGTCTCAGATTTGAGATGCAGATATCGCCCCCTGCATGCCCTGAGGGAGCCGACTGCGCCTTCAGGGATTGAGCGTGAATGCTGCAGCTCGCCCGGGACGCCCTGCGTCCTCTCGCCATCAAACGCTCCACCTGGCGCAAGGCGCCGGACGTTGCGCCCTCCCTGATCGAGGGCGCGGCCCGGATCGGCTATAGCGTCCGGGGCCTGCTCTATCTCGCCGTCGGCGTCATCACCCTGTCGGCGGTCCTGTTCCGGAGCATCAACGCCACCAGCCCGACCGGCGCGCTCGGCTGGCTGGCGCGACAGCCGTTCAGCTGGATCTGGCTGCTGATCGCCAGCCTCGGCCTGCTCGCCTTCTTCGGCTGGCGCATCCTGCAGGGGGTCTTCGACATCGACCGCGCAGGGCTGTCGCGGGACGCCCTGTCCATGCGCCTCAGCCAGACCTGCAGCGCCTTCGGCTACGCCATCCTGTCGTGGGCCGCCCTCAGCCTGGCCTTCCACCGCCCGTCTGATCCGGAGCTTTCGGAGGTTCAGCGCACCCATCGACACGCGGAACAGATCCTTTCCCTGCCCCACGGAGAATGGCTGCTGGCGGGGATCGCCGTCGCGGTCGCCGGCGTCGGCATCGGTAATGTCAGCCGGGCCTGGCGCGAGAATTTCACTGACCGCCTGAGCTGCTCGGAGGCGGTCTGCCGCTGGCTCTCCCCTCTGGCCCGCGCCGGCTATCTGGCCCGCGGGCTCGCCTATCTGCCTCTGGCCGCCTTCATCGCCCTGGCGGCCGTCCGATCAAGCCCGGAAGACGTGACCAGTCTGGGCGGCGCGCTCAACGCCCTTGTGGCCGAACCGATCGGGCGCATCGCCCTGTCCCTGGCCGGAGGCGGCTTCATGGCGTTCGGCCTGTTTTCCCTGATCGAGGCTCGCTTCCGGAAGTTCAGCTTCACAGGTCGCCGGCTGTTCTGACAGCCGCGACGGGCTCAGCCCCGGACACGCCTTCCCGACCCAGCCGTTCGACCGACTTGCTCGGGCCCAGGTTGTGAAGGGGAAGCGATGGTACGTCCTCTCGGGCTCGAACCGAGGACCCTCTGATTAAAAGTCTCGCCCCTATCTGATTTCATTGCGTTTCTTCAGATTTCAGCTTTTTAAGTAAGCCTATGTCTTTTTTGTGGTTTTTTACCCCGGGCCTTTCTTTCCGTTTCGTCGTGTTCCGACGTTTTGATCCCCATATGTGCCCCAAAATGGCCTTTGGGGATCAGGACATTTGCAGTACCGTTGGTCATGGCTCGGGTTCGATTGACCGATAAAATTGTCGCCTCGCTCACCGCGCCCAAGGGCTCGCGTCTTGAAGTGTTTGACGAGAACCCAATGGGCGCCGGCCTGCTTCTTCGCGTCAGTGACACTGGTCGGAAGGCGTGGACGCTTCGATATCGCAACGAGGACGGCGATCAGAGGCGCCTTGCTCTGGGTCTTTATCCTGACGTTGGGCTTGCCGAGGCGCGGCGCCGTTGCGCCGCCGCGCGGTTCAAGGCCAACGATGGGGCCGACCCCGCCGGTGAGAAACGCAGGCGAAAGGAAGATCGGCGCCAGGCGACGATCAGAACCTTCGACGAGCTGAGCGTCGTCTATTTCGCAGCCGCGGACAGCGGTGAATGGAAGCCGCGCGGCAAGCGCAAGCGAGCGTCCACGATCGCGGTCGAGAAGTGGCTCTGGGCGAAACACATCCAGCCGGTGTTCGGAGCGGAAAAGCTGCAGGACATCACTCCCGCTGCGATCAAGGCTCATCTCCGCGCCTTCATCCGGAAAGGGCAGGACACAACCTCGAACCGCGTACGGGCCCAGATCCGTCAGATGTTCAACTACGCCATCCAGGAGGCGGAAGTGATGACCGTCAATCCTATCGCCAAGGTGAAGGCACAGGGCGAGGAGACGCCGAGGGACCGCGTCCTGCGCGATGAGGAAATCGTAGCGCTGTGGGAAGCTCTGGAGTCTCCGAACGACCTCGTCAGCGACAAAAACCCCCGACGGGAAAACCAGCGGGTCTATGTCAGCCGTCCCGTTTGTCTGGCCCTCAAACTACTCCTGCTGACAATGCAGCGGCGTCACGAGGTTGCTGAAATGCGGCGGTCCGATCTGGATCTGGAACAGGCGATCTGGTCGATCCCGGGCTCCGAAACCAAGAACAGCCGCAAGACGCTCGTCCCGCTGGCGCCGGGTGCGATCGCACTGATCCGGGAAGCGATCAGCCTGGCGGATGCCGAATGTGCTGACGACGCCCCGCCCTCCCCGTTTGTCTTCCCGGCCCGTTGGTCAAAGAACGGTTCCATGACGCCCGCCGCCCTGACACGCGCGCTGCGGGATATCCGCTTCGCGCTGGATCTCCCGAGGGCCACACCCCATGATTTGCGCAGGAC
>JAVHYH010000080.1:0-8163 GCA_031119155.1 Brevundimonas sp. | reverse complement strand
GACCGGTTCCACGATCATGGCGAGCGAACGCCTTCGGGTGACGCCTTTCATTGTCGGTCGCATCCTCAACCACACCACCGAGCGCGGCGGCGCGGCCGCAGTCACGGTGTCGACCTATGCCCTGTATGATTTCATGGCTGAGAAGCGTCAGGCGCTGAACGCCTGGGATGCCCTTCTCCACCAAATTCTCGCTGCCGGAGCCTCGCGAAGAGACCAAGGCATGAACGGGGCAGTCGATGACGCGCAGGTAAGTTTTTCCTTCTGATCTACGCTATTTCCCCCTTTTGGAACATGGGGTTAGGAAGACCTTTTAGCAGGTCGCTTTCGGCGGATACTCCGTCTTCGGAGTCCCGGTGCGCATGGTCGTAAGTCACTGATCGCCTTCCGACAGGTTGGATTGGCGACAGTCGACCTTTTCTTCGCCGCGCATCACCCGGCAAAAACCAGTCTCGGGTTTGAGACGCCTGCATCCGGATCGCCCTGCCGACTGCCGCTTTTCGTCTACGGGTGCTCCGCGATGACCGTCACGGATCTCTCCAGGCGGTGGCGTTCCGAACCTTCACTGGCTCCGGGGCGTCACCGCTGAACCTGAAACGGAAGGCCTAGGGCGGGGAAGTTGGCCGATTACGACGCCTCAGACCTCTCCGATCCGCCAGCGGAGCAGATGTCCGACGATATCGCTCACGCGACGACGGACCGGTGTCCCGGCACTGGCCACCCCCGCCTCGGCCGCCTCCGACCAGTGATCAAAGTCCTCGTTGCGAGCTTGAACCAAGGTCGGGACCAGTTGATCGCACTGGGCGTTCATCGCATCGAGATCGTCGTCGTGCGATCGACCCGCCGCGTTGAGGATCGCGACAAGCACCCTACGGTCCCCCGAGTGTCGGCGAACTTGGGCGCGCGCGGGCGGGGCGACAGGGTCATGATGCGGCGTCAGGGGTTTGTGTAGTCGCACGGTGTCTCAACTGGAACCAACGCTCGCCGGTCCGGTTGAGCGCCCGGAACGTTTCCAACGACGTCTCCCTGAAATGGAAGCCCCGGCGCGCCACCAGCCCCCCTGTCGCCGGGGCTTCTTGCTGTCCGGCGCTCAGCCATTCGGGCGCGGACCTCCAGCTCAGTCTCCCAACCCGCCGCCGGCCTGTGTCGGAAATCGGCTCAGGAACGGCCTCGGCCTCCCCGGGTTGGAAAGCTCCCCCCATTCGACCAAGGAGATGTCATGGCCGATCGCCTGACGATGCAGGACCCGCGCGAGCAGTACCCGAAGCCGCCCTTCCCCGAACAGCCCCAGCCGGTGCCCGGACTGGCGGTCCGAATGGAGCCTCAACCGGACCACGGCGAGGACAGCTACAAGGGCGCCGGGAAGCTCGAGGGTCGAAAAGCCCTGGTCACCGGCGGAGATTCCGGAATCGGTCGCGCCGCCGCCATCGCCTATGCCCGCGAGGGCGCGGACGTGGCGATCTCCTACCTGGCGTCCGAGGAGAAGGACGCCCAGGAGGTCATCGCCCTGATCGAGGCCGAGGGCCGCAAGGCCCTGGCTCTGCCTGGCGACATCACCGACCAAGCCTGGTGCCGGGATCTTGTCGGCAAGACCGTTGAGGCCTTCGGGGGTCTGGACATCCTCGTGATCAACGCCGGTCGCCAGCAGTATCGGGACACCATCGCCGAGGTGTCCTCTGACGACTTCGACCGGACGATGAAGACCAACCTCTACGCCATGCACTGGATCGCCCAGGCCGCCACCCCTCACCTGCCGGCCGGAGCCTCGGTCATCACCACCGCCTCGATCCAGGCCTATGAGCCCTCGGCCATCCTGCTGGACTACGCCACCACCAAGGCCGGGATCGTCGCCTACACCAAGGCCCTGGCCAAACAGCTCATCGAAAAGGGCGTGCGCGCCAACGTGGTGGCGCCGGGACCGTTCTGGACCGCCCTGCAGTCTTCCGGCGGCCAGCCGCAGGAGAAGGTGATGAAGTTCGGCGAGCAAAGCGACTTCGGCCGTCCCGGTCAGCCGATCGAGATCGCCCCCCTCTATGTGCTGCTCGCCTCCCAGGAGGGCAGCTACATCAACGGGGAAGTCTTCGGCGCGACCGGCGGGGCCGGCATCGGCTGACAGGCCGCAGCCGGGGCGGCGTCATCCGCCCCGGCTGCGCTCCTCGGCAAGCGCCACCGCGCAGTGAACGATCGCCAGATGGGTCAGCCCCTGGGGCAGGTTGCCGAGCCAGTTCCCGGTGGCGGGATCGACCATCTCGGGATAGACGCCCTCCTGGTCCAGCGCCGCGAGCGCGCCCTCGAACATCGCCGTCGCACGTTCGATCTCGCCCAGAAGGACGCGGGCTTCCGCGATCCAGAAGGTGCAGGCGAGGAAGGCCCCCTCCTCCCGGCGAAGATCTGTCTGTCGATGATGGAAGGCGCCCGCGCCCAGCTGCGCTTCGATCACATCCAGCGTGGCCGCCAGCCTCGCCCGCTCGGGAAAACCGAACCGCACGGCGAGAGCAAGGGAGGCGTCGATCTCGTCCTCGCCGGCCCACGCCGTATAGGCGCCCCGCGCTTCCGACCAGCAATGGCGGTTGATCCAGTCCTTCACGCGCACCGCCTCCCGGGCCCAGCGGTCCCGACAGGTCGTGGGGATGTGCCCGGCGTCCGCGAGGCGAACGGCCCGGTCCAGCGCCTGCCAGCAGCTGATCTTGCTCATCGTATACTGGCGCGGCTCCTCCAGCTCCCAGATGCCGTGGTCCGGTTGTCGCCATCCATCCGCGCAGGCGTCGGCCTGGGCTGACAGAATCGCCGCCGTCCGGTCGTCGAGGATCGCCCCCGAGGTGACGAACCGCCAGGCGACCTCGAACAGATCGCCCCAGACGCCATGCTGATGCTGGTCGGCGGCGTCATTGCCGACGCGCACCGGCCGGGAGCCTCGATAGCCCGGGACATCAATCTCACGCACACGCTGCGCCAGTCGGCCGTCGAGCGTGAACAGCACCTTGCAGCCGTGCTCGCCGACGCGGGCCACGAGCCAGGAAAAGGCCGCCTTGGCTTCGGCCTGGGCGCCCAGCGCCAGAAAGGCCTTGATGGTGTAGCCGGCGTCCCGGACCCAGGCGAAGCGGTAATCCCAGTTCTTGTCGCCGCCGAGCCGTTCCGGGAGGGACGTCGTCGGAGCGGCGACGATGGCCCCGGTCGGAGAATAGAGGAGGAGCTTGAGCGCCAGGGCGCTACGTCGCACGACGTCACGCCAGGGGCCCTCGTAAGCCAACCGTCCGGTCCAGGTGCGCCATTCGTCGTCGGAGACCTCGATGCGGTTATCGATCTCCTCGATCGATGGCGCGACGAGCGGTTCATCGGCGCCCACGACCAGCGCCAGCAGCGTTTTTTCTCCGGCCTCAAGCCGGATCGACGCCCTGACGGCCCGATCGTCCCGCGACGCGACATGAACCGCGTCCCCGAAGCGGATCAGACCCAGCACTTCGCCGGCGTGGAAGACCAGGCCGTTGACGTTCTCCTCCATGAACGGGCTCACCGTCCCCGCCTGGTCGCCGATGCGAAGATCGACCTCCAGTTCCACCCGGCCTTCCAGGCCTTCAAGGCGCCGGGCCAGTTCGGCCCACGGCAGCCGGCCGGCAGTCCCGCTGTTGAGTGACTCGGTCAGGCGCACCACCCCGTCGGCAGTGCGGAAGATCGTCTCATGCACATTGCTGTCCGGCCGATAGGCCCGCTCGGCCGTGAAGGGCTTGTTGGGACGGATGTCAAATCGTCCGCCGTTTTCCGCATCCAGCAGCCGATCAAACAGCGGAGGTGAATCCATGTTTGGCGCGCACCACCAGTCGATGGAGCCGTCCGCGCCTGCCAGGGCCACCGTGCGGCCATCGCCGAGGCCGGAATAGAGGTTGAGAAGAAGATAGCCGTCGCGGCGGGCGGGATGGGTCATACAAGCTCTTAACCAGGAGCCCGATCAGACGCGCTCGACAAGGGGGCGAGCCCTGAAGCTCGCCCGCTCCTAACGCATCGGTCCGGCGCCCGTTTCCCCGCCCGGAAAGAGCCAGCGCCTCGCCTCCGTCCACTGACGACCAGGACGAGGCGGCGCCATAAGATAGGCCTGCGGCGAGCGCTGACGGAGGTCCGTGTTCGCGTCCAGGTCGACCAGATGTCCGTTCAGCCGGGGTAAGGCGCGCCTTTCAGCAGTCCAGCCAGATGAACCGCATTGGCCGCCACCATTCCGGCGGTCTTCGCCACCTTGTCAGGCGTCTCGGGCAGATCCTGGAAATCCGTCGATCCCATCGCTTCGCCCACCCAGTAACAGGCTGCGACCGCCGGAATTGTCCAGCCGACATCATTGAGGGCCTGGAACATCTGGGCGGTGCAGGCGTGGGCGCCGTCCTCGTTGCCGACGATCGCGGCGACAGCAACCTTGGAATAACTCGGCATCCGGCCGTTCTCATCGACTTCGTCCAAGAAGGCGTCCATCCGTTCCAACACCCGTTTGGCGATGCTGGATGGCTGCCCCATCCAGATCGGGGTGCCCAGGATGAGGATATCGGCTTCCAGAATCTTCGCACGCAGCGCCGGCCAGTCATCCCCTTCCCCCTCGTTCGAGGTCACCCCCGGGAAGATATCATGGTCGGCCATCCGCAAGGTCGGCGCGATCTCGACGCCCTGGTCTCGCATCGCCTGCGCCAGAACGCCGATCATGGCGTCTGTCGAACTGGCGCCTCGGCTGGATTTCTTGAGTGTGCAGTTCAGGGGTTGAACGATAATGGGCATGGCGTGTCCTTCTTCGCGATGCAGACAAGACCTGTGGACATGCTCCCGGTTCCCAGCCGCTTCTGTTGGTTGGGCACAGCCCGCCCAGCATCGGGTCCCGCACGGCACAGACTTTGGTCTCCACGGCCAGGTGAACAGACAAAGCCGGACCACGCGAACGCCTAAGTCGCCTATCGGACACAAGTTTGGGAACAGCTCCTCTAGGGTGGCCGTCAGGAGACGCCGCCCTTGACCGGAAACTATTTCCTCGACGCCCTGGACGCTTCGGATCGCGAGGCCCTGATTACCATCCTGCGCCCGGTGGAGCTCGCCGACGGCGACGTCCTGATCGAACAGGGCGCCGTCATCGCCACGGTTCATTTTCCGATCACCGCCCGGCTTTCAAACGTGACGGCGTCGCCGGACGGCAGCCACCTCGAAACCGCCGTCATCGGTAAGGAAGGCCTTTCGGGACTGGCCCCCTATATGGCGTCCGCGCCCTGCGCCTGGCAGGTGGTCTGCACCGTCGGCGGATCCGCCTTGGCCGCGACGGCGGACGAGCTGAGAGCGCTCGCCGACCGGCTCCCCGGCCTGCGCCATCGCCTGCTGGCCCTGACGCATTTCTACCAGGCCCAGTCCAGCCAGCTGGCCCTGTGCAACACCTTCCACAGATCGACGGCCCGTCTTGCGCGCTGGTTGCTGACGACCAGCGATCTGACCGGCATGAACGGCGTGCGGCTGACCCAGGAGCAGATCGCCAACGCCCTCGGTGTCCAGCGCACGTCGATGGTCGAAGCCTTCGCCGAGCTCAAATCCAACGGCCTGATCCGGCATACGCGCTCCAGGATGGAGATCATCGACCGGGCGGGCCTGAGACGCCGCGCCTGCAGCTGCTATGACCAGCTCCACGCCGTGGCGCTGGATCTGAGGATTCTCCCCCGGAACCCGTGACTTCCGGCGCGGTTGTCCCCGCATGCCCCGATACTTCATCCATATCCTCGACGGCGTGCTGATCCGCGATGAGGAGGGCGAGCCCCTCCCCAACCTGACGGCCGCGCGGACCGCCGCCCTGCGAACCTTCGGAGAGACCCTCCGGTCCCGCGAGGACCGGTTCTGGGAGGACGGCAGCCTGCGGGTCTACGTCGAGGACGAGGGTGGCGAGACCGTCGTCGACATCGAGGCCCGGGATCTGCTCGCCGCCGTATGACGGCGACGTCGAAACCCGACACAGGAACCTTTGCCTTTCAGGCGCGCTGCGGCGGCTGGAGGAATAACCATGAGCCTGACCCTGCAGCGCATCGCCTATTGCAGCGACGCGGCCCGCCCCGAACTGGCGATCCAGACCCTGGCCGAGATCTTGGCGGTGTCGGATCGCAACAACGCCCGCGACAATCTCACCGGCGTCCTGCTGATCAGTCGCGGCCGCTTCTTCCAGGTGCTCGAGGGCGCGGCCCAGGACATCGACCGCACCCTGCGTCGCATCCAGGCGGATCGTCGCCACCGCAATCTCCGCATCGTGGTGCGTGAGGATGTGCAGAGCCGGCTGTTCGATCAGTGGGGCATGGTCGCCGCCCAGGTTACCCCGTCGCGCCAGGCTCATATCGACCAGGTCATTGATCGCTGCTCGGACGACCCGGCGGCGGCCATAGACGCCGCGCGCGACCTGCTGGACCGCCAGCTGGCCGCCTGATCGGACCATGAAATATCCGGTCACGCCCGACGGTCGCTATTTCGTCGTCCGCGGCCGGCTGTGGCGGAGGAGCAATCCCGACCTTTCGGAAGCCGAGCGTTCCGCCCTGGCGAGCGAACTCGGCTCGGCCCGGAACGCCGTGCGCCTCGCCAAAGCGTCCGGCGATGGTCTCCCGGCCGCGCGCGCCCGGGTGGACAAGGCCAAGATCGCCCTGGGTGAACGCGGCCCGGTCTGGTGGTCGGACGGGGCTCCGGACCTGAACCGTCACCTCGCGAGGACCACACCCTACGCCGACTGGTTTTCCGCCCTTCCCGATAATGGGTGAGGGTCCGACGCGACGCGGGAACCGGAGGCGACGCCCCGTGTTTGCCGCTCCCATGTCACGCTACGCCGTTCTGATCCCCGTCTCCCGCGATACGCGGGACCACCGCACCATCCGCTGGCTCGAATGCGAGCTTCACGACGACCACGTCGTCACGCGAGACGCACTGCGCCCCTTCTTCAGCGTCGAGGAGGCCCGGTCCTGGGCCGAGGCGCGAGGCTATGAGGTGCGCACGTGAGCGACGCGCCCTTGTCCCAGGCCGAGCCGGACCCCATCCCGCTGAACCGCCCCCTCGACGCCAAGGCGTTCGATACGCCGCGCATCCTGCTGGCCGGGCCGGTCGACTACGACATGTACACCCGCTTCCGGGCCCAGCTCGACCAGGCGCCGGCGACCGGGCTGGTCGTCGTCGAGCTCTCCACCCTGGGCGGCGACCCCGAGGTGGCGCGGATGATGGGCGAGGACATCCGCTTTCACAGCGACCTCAACCCGGCCCGCCGGTTCGTCTTCCTCGGCAAGGCCGCCATCTATTCGGCCGGCGCCACCTTCATGAGCTTCTTCGCCATCCAGAACCGCTACCTGACGCGCGGCACCCGGGTGATGATCCACGAGCGCAAGATGGACAAGCCGCTCCACATCACCGGCCCGCTGACCACCTGCGTCGCCTCGGTCAAGGCAGTGCTTCACGAGCTGGAGCACTCCATCGCCATCCAGAACGAGGGCTTCGAGAATCTCGTGCGCGGCTCGCGCATCTCGATGGACGAGGTGCTCCGGCGGGCGCCCGAGAACTGGTATCTCGAAGCCCAGGAGGCCAAGGCCGAGGGCCTGGTGCAGGACGTCATCTGATCCCAAGGTCCTCCCGACAAGGATCGGGAACCGATCCGGGCAGGCGCGGTTGAACCGGCGACGTGTCTCCCTGAGCACGTCCCCTTGCGAGCCCCGGCGCGCCCCCGAGCGCCGGGGCTCTTTCCTGCCCTCACATTCGCGCCGCCTTTCGCGCCGCCTTCAACCGTCCGAACAGGGCGGCCCGGTCGCGGTCATAACGGTCCGCCGCCGACGCAATCTCCTTCTCCAGCTTCGCCCGCGCCGCGTCCTGCGCCGCCGTCTCGGCCTGACGCGCGACATCCAGCGCGTCCAGATCCGCCTCCAGTTTCGCCACCTTCGCCTTCTGCGCCGCCGTGGCGCGGGGCGCCGCCCGCTTCCGTGGCGCGGGCTCGAGTTTGCCGACGTCAACGGCCTGGCCGAGGCGCAGGACCTCGCCGGGAGACGCCATGGCTGCTTCGAACTCCGGCCCGGACGTCACTTCGCGGGCATAGCCCGAACGGAACAGGTCCGTGTCCACGCCCCAGGCTTCGAGCGCCTTCGGGCGGGAGGTGACCGCCACCGGATGGGCGTGAAAACCATCTGACCAGGTGAAGAC
>JAVHYH010000319.1 GCA_031119155.1 Brevundimonas sp. | reverse complement strand
ACCTTCGACAGCATCAAGACCTATCAGCGCCGTTTCTACTACGACGGCGACTGGCAGCCTCGCTATGACGAGCCCGTCGCCATGCTGGCCGGAATGTACGCCGGACCGGGCGGCGAGGCCGTCGCCTGGAACCAGGCCCAGACGTCCGACATGATCTTCACCCAGCCGGTCGTGCACGAACTGCCGAACCTGCGCGTGCCCGTCCTGCTGATGATCGGAGAGCTGGACCGCACTGCCCCCGGCGCCGCCCGCGCCACGCCCGAGGTGCAGGCGCGGCTCGGGCGCTACGACCTGCTGGGCCGCCGCACGGTGGACGCCATCCCCGAGGCCCGCCTGATCGGCTTCCCCGATCTGGGCCACTCGCCCCAGGTCGAGGCCCCCGACGCCTTCCACGCCGCCCTGCTGGCCGCCTTGGCCAGCGCTCGATGACAGAATTGTAATACCGTAACAGTCACACCGGGTTGACCGCCGGCCCGGCGCGGCGTGATCTGCACGCCCGGTTTGCCCTGCCTGCGAGTCCCATGATGCGCCCGTCCGCCCGCCTGCTCGTCTCCGCCTGCGCCGCAGCGCTCCTGCTGGGCGCCGCGCCCGCCCTGGCCCAGGTCGGCACGCCCGCCCTGCCGGTGGCCCTGGCGCCCATCCCCGCGCCGCGCGATGTCGCCTATCCCGCGCCGATCCCGATCGAGGTGGACGCCACCGACATCGACCGCCGCATCGTGTCGGTGAAGCAGACCATTCCGGTCGTCGCCGCAGGGCCGCTGGTCCTGCTCTATCCCCAGTGGATCCCCGGCAACCATGGCCCGGTCGGTCCGGTCGATGACATCGCCGACCTGCAGATCACCGCCAACGGCCAGCCCCTGCGCTGGGTCCGCAACACCGTCAGCACCAACGCCTTCCAGGTCGAGGTGCCCGCCGGAGTCTCCGCGGTCGAGGTCAGCTTCAAATGGCTGACGCCGCTCGACGGCGCCCAGGGCCGGGTCGTCATCACCGACGAGATGCTGAACATCCAGTGGGAGAAGGCCCTGCTCTATCCGGCGGGCTACTATTCCCGCCAGATTACATTCCAGCCGACCCTGCGCCTGCCCGCCGGCTGGCAGTACGGCACGGCGCTGGACACGCGGTCGTTCGAGAACGGCCTGGCGACCTTCGCCCCCATCACCCTGGAGCATTTCGCCGACAGCCCCCTGTTCGCCGGCCTGCACTACCGCCAGATCGACCTTGATCCGAACGGCCGCTCGCCGGTGCGCCTGAACGTGGTCGCCGACAGCGCGGACCAGCTGGCCGCCACCGACGCCCACATCGCCCAGCACCGCGAACTGGTGCAGCAGGCCGACCGCCTGTTCGGCGCTCGCCACTTCAACCACTACGACTTCCTTCTGGCCGTCACCGACCGGCTGGGCGGCATCGGGCTGGAGCACCAGCGCTCGTCCGAGAACAGCGTCGACACCAAATACTTCACCGATCCGACCGGCACCCTGGCCGACCGCGACCTGCTGGGCCACGAATACGTCCACAGCTGGAACGGCAAATGGCGTCGCCCGGCGGATCAGCTGACCCCGACCCTGAACGAGCCGCTGCAGAACTCCCTGCTCTGGGTCTATGAGGGCCAGACCCAGTACTGGGGCCTGATCCTGACCGCGCGCGCCGGGCTGATGAGCAAGCAGCAGGCGCTGGACGTCTTCGCCAACACCGCCGCCACCTATGCCGACGACAATCCCGGTCGCGAGTGGCGGGCCATGCAGGACACCACCAACGATCCGATCATCGCCCAGCGCCGTCCCCAGCCCTGGCCCAGCCGCCAGCGGGCCGAGGACTACTATCGCGAGGGCGCGATGATCTGGCTGGACGCCGACACCCTGATCCGCGAGCAGTCCGGCGGCCGGCGCTCGCTGGACAATTTCGCCAAGGCCTTCTTCGGCGTCGAGGACGGGAACTGGGATCCGGCCCCCTACACCTTCACCGATGTCGCCTCGACGCTGAACGGGGTCGAGGCCCATGACTGGGCGACCTTCCTGCGCGATCGTCTGGACGCCGTCGGTCCCGACGCCCACGGACCGCTGGCCGGCATCGAGCGCGGCGGCTACCGGCTGGTCTGGCGCGAGACGCCCAATGACTACTCGCGCGCGCTGAACGCCGAGTTGGGCCGGGTCGACTTCCAGTATTCGCTGGGCCTGTCGCTCAACACCACCAATCGCGTCACCGCCGTCCGCTGGGGCTCGCCCGCCTTCGAGGCCGGACTGACCTCGGGCTGGGAGGTCGTCGCCGTCAACGGTCGCACCGCCAGCGCCGCCGTCCTCGCCGAGGCCATCACCGCCTCCAAGGGCAACGCGACCCCGATCCAGATGATGCTCAAGCGCGGCGAGCGCTTCCGCACCATCGCCAACAACGGCCGCATCGAGCACTGGCGCGTCGCGATCGACGACGGCTTCGACGCCGAGCCCCTCCACGGCACGGGCGCCGGGACCTACGCGTTGCTCTGGGCCCGCGGGCGCGACGTGAGCTTCA
>JAVHYH010000079.1 GCA_031119155.1 Brevundimonas sp. | reverse complement strand
AGCCGGCGTCAATCGCGCCGTACCAACCGTTCGGCTCGGCCGCCGCAGCGCCGGCTGCGAACAGCCCCGCCATCGCGACGCCGGCGAGAAGCTTCACCTTCATCATATTCCTCATTCAAGGTTGCCCGAATGCCCACGCTTACACGCGGCGCTCCCGACGCCTAACCACAATGTCTTGCCGAAGTTCCTCAATCTGGCTGGGAATGCGGCAACTGTGGCGCCATTTCAACACATTGAGCGGGTTTCGCCAGGCCAATCCCCTGCTAGGGAGAGGGCAACGCATAAGGAGACGCTTCAGATGACGATGAGATTTGACGGCCAGGTGGCCATCGTGACCGGCGCCGGCGGCGGGCTGGGCCGTGAACACGCCCTGGCCCTGGCCAAACGTGGCGCAAAAGTGGTCGTGAACGATCTGGGCGGCTCGCGCGACGGCTCGGGCGCCTCCGCCACCGCCGCCGAGGCCGTGGTCGCCGAGATCGAGGCCCTGGGCGGTGAAGCCATCGCCAACGCCGCCTCGGTCACCGACTACGCCGCCGTCGAGGCCATGGTGAAGGCCGCCATGGACAAGTGGGGCCGCATCGACATTCTGGTGAACAACGCGGGCGTCCTGCGCGACAAGACCTTCGCCAAGATGGAGCTGGCCGACTTCCAGTTCGTCATGGACGTGCACCTGATGGGCGCGGTGAACTGCACCAAGGCGGTGTGGGAAATCATGCGGGCCCAGAACTACGGCCGTATCGTCATGACCACCTCGTCGTCGGGCCTGTACGGAAACTTCGGCCAGTCGAACTACGGCGCGGCCAAGATGGCGCTGGTCGGCTTCATGCAGACCCTGTCGATCGAGGGGGCCAAGAACGACATCCGCGTCAACTGCCTGGCCCCCACCGCCCACACCCGCATGACCGAGGATCTGGGCGCCGCCCTGCCGCTGGAAGCGCTGGGGCCGGAGCTGGTGTCGCCGGGCCTGCTGTATCTGGTCAGCCGGAACGCCCCGAGCCGCTGCATCCTGGCCGCCGGCGCCGGCGGTTTCGAGCGCGCCTATGTCACCATCACCCAGGGCATCCATGTCACCGGCGAGGACGCCCCCGAGCAGATCGAGGCCCGCTTCGCCGAGATTTCGGACCGCGCAGGCGAGATCATCCCCGAGATGGGCGCCGCCCAGGGCATGATCGAACTGACCAAGGCCCAGAAGGCGCATTCTTAAAAGGGCGCCTAACGTTCGCCCCGCGGGGCCTCACTGCTTGAGGCGCAGGGAGGTTCCGGGGTCGAGGGTCCGGCCCGGATAGTCTTGCGTTGACGCGGCGGCACGGGCCTAGACTATTCACTGACCGCTGAACCGGCCGCCAGAAGCCGGGAGCGATCCCGAGGAAACCCGCGCTCAAGCAGCAAGGCCCCGCGGGCCGAGCGGTAGCGCCCCCAAAAGAGAGATACTCAGATGTCCCGCGAAGCCGTCATCGTCTCCACCGCCCGCACCCCCATCGGCCGCGCCTATCGCGGCGCCTTCAACGACACCCAAGCCCAGCAGCTGGGCGCCCATGCGGTGAAGCACGCCGTGGCCCGCGCCGGGATCGAGCTGGCCGAGGTCGAGGACGTGGTCATGGGCGCGGCCCTGCAGCAGGGCTCGACCGGCACCAACGTCGCGCGTCAGGTGGCGCTGGCCGCCGGCCTGCCCTCCTCCGTCCCCGGCATGTCGCTGGACCGCCAGTGCGCCTCGGGCCTGATGGGCATCGCCACCGCCGCCAAACAGGTCGTCTTCGACCTGCAGAAGGTCGCCGTCGGCGGCGGTCTGGAGAGCATCTCGCTGGTCCAGAACCAGCACATGAACCTGTACCGCGGCAAGGACGAGGAGCTGCTGAAGCTCTCGCCGCACATGTATATGTCGATGCTGGAGACGGCCGAGGTCGTGGCCCGACGCTACAACATCAGCCGTGACCGCCAGGACGAATACGCCCTGCAGTCCCAGCAGCGCACGGCGCAGGCGCAGGCGGAGGGGCGGTTGGACGCCGAGATCGTGCCGATGACCACGACCATGCAGGTGGTGGACAAGGCGACCGGGCAGGCGTCGGCGAAAGAGGTCACCCTGTCGAAGGACGAGGGCAACCGCGCCGACACGACGCTGGAAGGCCTGAAGGCGCTGAAGCCGGTGTTCGGCTCGGGCGAGGAAATCCAGCAGGGCGAGTTCATCACCGCCGGTAATGCGTCCCAGCTGTCGGACGGCGCCTCAGCCAGCGTCATCATGGAAGCCGGCGAGGCCGTGAAGCGCGGCCTGCAGCCGCTCGGCGCCTATCGCGGCATGGCCGTGGCGGGCTGCGAGCCGGACGAGATGGGCATCGGCCCGGTCTATGCCGTGCCCAAGCTGCTGAAGCGCCACGGCCTGACCGTCGATGACATCGGCATCTGGGAGCTGAACGAGGCCTTCGCGGTGCAGGTGCTGTACTGCGCCGACACCCTGGGCATTCCGATGGACCGCCTGAACGTCTCGGGCGGCGCCATCTCGATCGGCCACCCCTACGGCATGTCGGGCGCCCGGATGACCGGCCACCTGCTGATCGAAGGCAAGCGTCGCGGCGCGAAGTATGGCGTGGTGACCATGTGCATCGGCGGCGGCATGGGCGCGGCGGGACTGTTCGAGATCTACTGAGCCGAAAACGCAGGTCCTCCCCCTCGGGGGAGGTGGCGCGGCGCGAAAGCGCCGTGACGGAGGGGCGTCGGCGGCAGCCGGGACGCCCCTTCTTCACATCAGGACCGGGGGCCGGTCCGGCGCCCCTCCACCATCCTTCGCCCTGCGGACTTCGGACGGTCCCCCTCCCCCAAGGGGGAGGAACTATGACCCCGGCGCCGGCTTGCCCGCCGCGATCCACGCGGCGTGCTCCGCATCCATCTTCGCCTGCCAGCGGGCGCGCAGGACGGCGGGGCGGCCGGGGTAGCGGTCCTCGAGGAAGTCGGCGGAGACCACCCGGTCGGTGCGGAAGGTGCGGAAGTCGTCGCGGCTTTCACACCAGCCGACCAGCAGGCGGGTGGTGTCGCGATAGCCGATCAGGCAGGGCCAGATGACCCGAACGGTCTCGCGCCCCTGCTCGTCCGCATAATGGAGCCGCAGCTTGCGGCCCGAATGGATCCAGCCGCGCACCTGGGCCATGTCCAGCGCATCGGCCTTGCGCGCACTGTCCCAGACCGGCGGCCCGGCCACGGCGGGCTCGAGCAGGACCGGACGCAGCCGCTCCGGCACGGTGGCGGCGATCTTGGCGATCAGGTCACGGGCCGCGCGGGACAGGGCGGGATCACCGCGCGAGGCCACCCATTGCGCCCCCAGGACCGCCGCCTCGATCTCGTCCGAGGTCAGCATCAGCGGCGGCATGTCGAAGCCGCCCTCCAGCACATAGCCCAGCCCCGCCTCGCCCCGGATCGGCACCCGCTGGCCCATCAGGGTGGCGATGTCGCGATAGATCGACCGCTTGGACGTCTCCAGCTCGGCGGCGATGGCGTCCGCCGTCACCGGCTTGGACGACCGCCGCAGCACCTGGATGATCTGGAACAGTCGGTCCGCTCTTCGCATCTTTGGGCCCTACGCTCGCGTCGCGGACGCTCGCTGCTTGAGGGCAGTTTCGTGCCCTGACGCTCGGCCCGCGGGGCCTCGCTGCTTGAAAACGGTTCTGCACTTTCTCTGCTGACAGCATGCTGGCAGCAGGGTGGCAGTAGATCAATCTCCACCGACGGCGAGGGGCTGTCGGCGCGCTCAAGCAGCGAGGCCCGCGGGCCGAGCGATAGCGCGGCAGCAATGGGCTCAAGTAGCGAGCGACCGCGTCGCGAGCGTTAGCCCAGCAAAATGGGAGATCATCATGCTGACCTTGTTCCACGCCCCGCAATCGCGTTCGGGCCGCATCGTCTGGCTGATGGAGGAGATCGGCGCGGCCTATGAGATCGAATATGTCGACATTTTCCGCGCCCTGACCGGCACGGGTCGCGCCGACCGCGCCAATCTGCACCCGGACGGCAAGGTCCCGGCCCTGCTGCACGACGGCGCGCTGGTGACCGAGTCCGCCGCCATCGCCCTGTATCTGACCGACCTGTTCCCCGAGGCCGATCTGGGCGCGCCGGTCGGGTCGCCCGAGCGGGCCGCCTATGTCACCTGGCTGGCCTGGACGGCGGGCGAGATGGAGCCGGCCTACTGGTCCCGCATCAGTGGCCAGACCGAGACCGATCCGCTGGCGATGAAACGCTATGAGCAGGCCAACGCCCGCATCCTGACCGCGCTGGAGCATGGACCGTATCTGATGGGTCACCGTTTCACGGCGGTGGATGTCATGGTCGGCTCGGCCATGGCCTGGGGCCGCGACTTCGGACCGAAGAGCGAACTGCTGGATCGCTGGCTGGAGCGGGTCAGCCTGCGTCCGGCCAATCTGTCGGCCATGTCGAAGGACGGAACCCCGGCCCTGATCGCCGAGGTCGCCTGATCGACCTCAGGCCGCGTGGGCGGCGGGACCGTTCCCGTCGCCCGCATGGCCGTTGCCGGGCCGTTCAATGGCCTGTAGCGCCGAGACGAAGGCGTCGCGCCAGATGCTGACGTCGGTGTCCTGAACCACCGTCATCAGCGCCTCCCAGCGGCGGCGACGTTCGACCAGCGGCATGTCCAGCGCCTTCTTGATGGCGTCGGACAGCTCCTCACGGCTGAACGGATTGACCAGCAGGGCCTCGGTCATCTGTTCGGCGGCGCCGGCGAAGCGCGACAGGACCAGCACGCCCGGATCGTCCGGGTTCTGGGCCGCCACATATTCCTTGGCCACCAGGTTCATCCCGTCACGCAGGGGCGTCACCAGCCCGACCCGCGCGGCGCGATAGATGCCCGCCAGCTGATCCCGACGATAGGTGCGGTTCAGATAGCGGATCGGCTGCCAGTCCATGTCGGCGAACTCGCCGTTGATCCGGCCGGCCAACGCGTCCAGCCGGGCGCGGATGTCCTGATAGGTGTCCACGTCATCGCGGCTGATCGGCGTGACCTGCAGCAGGAAGACCTCGCCGCGCTTGTCGGGATTGTCCTTGAGGAACTGGTCGTAGCCGCTGAGCCGCTCCTCCAGCCCCTTGGAATAGTCCAGCCGGTCCACCCCGACCATCATCGAGCGGAAGGCCGAGGAGGCCGACATCCGGTCATAGGTCCGCCGTCCGAGCACGGAGTTTCGGGCGGTCATGAACTCCTCGACATCGATGCCGATGGGGAAGACGCCGACCTGGACGCTGCGCCCGAAGGCCTCGACCAGACCGTCCGGCGTGACCGTGCCCTTCTCCTCCACCTCGACGTAGCGCTGGAACAGCTCCATCCATTCGCGGGTGTGGAAGCCGATCAGGTCATAGTCGAACATCGACTCGACCAGTCGCCGGTGATGCGGAAGCGTGACCAGCAGCTGACGCGCGGGCCAGGGCGTGTGCAGGAAGAAGCCGATGCGGTTGGTGATCCCCCGCCGGCGCAGATCCCGCGCCATCGGCAGCATGTGATAGTCGTGGATCCAGATGACGTCGTCCGGCTGGATCAGCGGCGCCAGCACGTCGGCGAAGCGGGCGTTGGTCCGCTCATAGCCTTCGCCATAGGACCGCTCGTAGGCGGCCAGATCGGTGCGGTGGTGGAACAGCGGCCACAGGGTCTTGTTGGCGTAGCCGTTGTAGTACTCGTCGACGTCCTGCGCCTCGAGATCGACCAGACCGACGGTGACGCCCGCCCGGTCCTCGATCTTCAGCTCGCCGGTGAATTTCTCGACCGTCTCGCCGGACCAGCCGAACCACAGGCCGTCGTATTTCCGCAGGGCGGCGGACAGGGCCATGGCCAGACCGCCCGCCGAGCCCGAGGCGGGGTCTTTCGGGGCCGAGACCCGGTTGGAAACGACGATGAGGCGGCTCATGGCCGCTTAACCGCGCGGCTCGAGGTTTGGTGGCAACGCATTGTCGTGATCCCCCTTAACGCACATCCGTCCACGACCGGCTGAGCAGCACGGCGCAGTTGATGATGCCGACCAGCGAGTAGGTCTGCGGGTAGTTGCCCCACAGCTCGTCGTCGCCCAGCGAGATGTCCTCGCTGAGCAGGCCGGCGTGCGTGCGCCGGCTCAGCATCTGTTCGAAGATTTCGCGCGCTTCCTCGTCGCGACCGTTCTGGTGCAGGGCCTCGATGAACCAGAAGGTGCAGAAGTTGAACGCCGTCTCCGGCTCGCCGAAGTCGTCCGGCTCCACATAGCGGAACAGGTAGGGGCCCTTTTTCAGATCGCGCTCGATGGCGTCGAAGGTGGCGACCTGGCGTGGGTCCATGGCGTCGAGGAAGCCCAGATCGGTCAGCTGCAGCAGGCTGGCGTCCAGCTCGCGGTTGCCGAAGCTGGCGGCGAACCGGCCCTCGTCAGGCAGATAGGCCTCGGCCTCGATCCGGGTGCGGATTTCATCGGCCCGCCCGCGCCAGACCTCGGCCCGATCATGGAGGCCCAGATGGTCCGCCGCCTTGGCCAGCCGGTCGCAGGCGGCCCAGCACATGACCGAGGAATAGGTGTGAACCCGCGCGATGGTGCGGAACTCCCACAGGCCCGCATCGACCTGGTCGTGCATGGCGTAGGCCCGCTCGCCGACCTTCTCCAGCGCATGGAAGTCGTCGATCGTGCCGGGACGCAGCAGCCGCTGGTCATAGAAGGCCTGCACCAGCGGCAGGACGATCTGTCCGTACACGTCATGCTGCAGGTGTTCGCGCGCCTGATTGCCGACGCGCACCGGCTTCATGCCGCGATAGCCCTCGACCGTCTCGGTGATGCGCTCGTCGATATCCTCTTCCAGACCGACGCCATAGACCGGCTGCACATGACCGCCCGCCGAGGCGTCGACCAGATTGCGCAGATAGCCGAGGTAGTTCTCGAGGATGTCGACCGCGCCCAGCCGATTCAGCGCCCGCACCACATAGTAGGCGTCGCGGATCCAGCAGTAGCGATAGTCCCAGTTGCGCCCGCTCTCGGGGAACTCGGGCACCGAGGTGGTCAGGGCCGCGACGATGGCCCCCGTCTCCTCATAGGCGCAGAGCTTGAGCGTGATCGCCGCGCGGATCACCGCCTCCTGATAGTCCAGCGGCAGGTAGAGCTTGCGCACCCAGTCCTGCCAGTAGGCCACGGTGCGATCCAGCGCCGCCGAAACGCCGGGGCCCACGTCCTGATCATAGCCCTCGTCCGGCCCGAGGAAGAAGGCGTGGGCCTTTTCCAGCCGGAAGAGGCGCTCGTTCAGAATGTGCGAGACCGGGCAGTCCGTGGTCAGGCGCAGGGTCACATCCGTGCACAGATAGCGGATGTGGTTCGAACCGCTGGTCCGCTCGGCGGGACGGGCGCCCCAGTCGGCGGAAGGGCGCAGGCGCACGCGGATGCGCGGCGAGCCCTCCAGCGGACGGACGATCCGGCCATAAGCCAGCGGGCGATAGGTGCGGCTGTGCTTGGGATGGCGGGGGCAGAAGTCGATGATCTCCACCGACGCGCCGTCCTCCGCCGTCAGCACCGTGCGCAGGACAGGGGTGTTGCGGACATAGGCCTGGCTGACGTGCTTCTGGCCTTCCAGCTCGATGTCCCAGAAGCCGTGACCGGGGTCATTGCCGTCCATCAGGGCCGAGAAGACCGGGTCGCCGTCCACGCGCGGGGCGCAGGCCCAGACATAGCGGCCGCGCCGGTCGATCAGGGCGCTGATCGAACAGTTGCCGATGGGGGCGAGGTCGAGATCCGGTTGGGTCATGCGTCGGCCTCCAGCTGTTCCAGCCAGTCCAGCACCGCCGTCACACCGGTCAGGCCGTAGGTCGCCGCCGTCTCGCGCGGCGGGCCGACCAGCACGCCGAAGCCGCCCAGCTCGGTCGCGGCCCGGAAGCCGTCCTCATCCGTCAGGTCGTCGCCCAGCATGACCGGCACGCCGCCCGCGAAGGGCGCCTCCTGCATGAAGGCCTTCAGCGCCGTGCCCTTGCTGGCGCCGGGCGTCTTCAGCTCGATGACCATGTTGCCCGGCTGGAGCATCAGCCCCGTCTCGGCAGCGAGGCGGCGGGTCAGGGCGTCGGCCTCCTGCGCCGCGTCGGGGGCGCTGCGGAAATGCAGTCCGGCGGCGACGGCCTTGTCCTCGACCAGGACGCCGGGCCGGGCGCGGGCGAATTCCTCGAAGGCGGCGACGGCGTTGCGGACGCTCTCGGACGCCTCGGCGCGCAGGAAGGTCCCGTCGGCGCGGCGCCGTTCCAGCCCATGCACGCCCGACGCGGACGCCATGCTGCCGTCGGCGATGCGGTCGATCTCGGCGATGGTCCGCCCACTGATGATCGCCACGCGACCGCCAAGCCGGGGCGCCAGCGCGCTCAGCACGGCGGTGCGGCGCGGCTCGGGCACAACGGCCTCGGGCGTTTCGGCCAGCTCGGCCAGCACTCCGTCGAGATCCAGGAAGAGAGCGATCCGGTCCAGCCGCGCAGGAGGCGCGGGCAAACGCGGGAAGGTTTCGACCGCCGCGTTACCGGCGTCGAGAGTCAGGTCAGACGTCCCCATACGGTTCTTAACGACCCCGGAGCCGAAGGGTTGCCCCCAGCTTGGCCTTTTATTTCGCAGTTGCAGCAAAAACTCCCGCAGCAGCGGCGATTGTGAAACGCGCGCGGATGGGTCAATTCCCCGCCATGACCCAGCCCGCCCTTCCCGCCGACACCGCATCCATGGTCGCCCGCGCCCGCGAGGTGATCGCCCTGAACGTCTCGGCGCTTCAGCAGCTGGAGGCCGCCATCGACGACAGTCTGGCCAGGGCGGTCGAGATCATCCTGTCGCGGCCCGGCTATCTGGTCGTCACCGGCATGGGCAAGTCGGGCCACATCGGCGGCAAGATCGCCGCGACGCTCGCGTCCACCGGCACCAACGCCTTCTTCGTCCACCCGGCGGAGATGAGCCATGGCGACCTCGGCATGCTGCGCAAGGACGTGACCCTGCTGGCCATCTCCAACTCGGGCGAGAGCCGCGAGCTGCGCGATCCGCTGATCTACTGCCAGCGCGAGGGCATTCCGGTTATCGGAATCACCCAGCGCCCGAACAGCTTCCTCGGCCGTTCGTCAGCGGTCTGCCTGACCCTGCCGAACGCGCCGGAGGCCCATCCGGACGGCCTGGCCCCGACCACCTCGACCCTGATGACGCTGGCCATGGGCGATGCGCTGGCCATGGTTCTGACCGAGCGCCGGGGCTTCACGGCAGAGGACTTCGGCCTGCATCATCCGGGCGGCAAGCTGGGCATGAGCCTGCAGAGCGTGCGGGACTGGATGGGTGACCGCCCGCCGGTCCCGGCCACCGTCGCCGCGACCGCCGGCTTCGCCGAGGTGGTCTCCGCCATCACGGAGGGCCGCAAGGGCGCCGCCGCCGTCGTCAACACGGACGGCACGCTGGCGGGGATCGTCACCGACGGCGACATCCGCCGGGCCTTCGCGCGCGGCGACCTGACCGGCCTGACCGCCGCCGATGTGATGAGCCCGAAGCCCAAGGTCATCGACCCGAACGCCCGCATGAGCGACGCCATCGACCTGATGACCCAGAACAAGATCGCCACCCTGCTGATCGTCGAGGACGACCGCCCGGTCGCCATCGTCCACATCGCCGAGCTGATGCAGGCGGGGTACGTCAGCTGACGAAGGTGATTGGTGGCTGGTGATTGGTGATTGCGCGGCAGCGGCGGCGCCTGGTGCGTCTGAGACTTCCGAACGTCACCAATCACCAACCACCAATCACCCCTCAATACGCCCTCAACCCGTCGATATTCCCCGGCGGCGAATAGCGGCAGGCCAGCACCGAGCGGTCGCCGCGGCTGACGAGGGCGCAACCGACGTGGGTGGTGCGGCTCCAGACCAGCTGGGAATAGTGGCCGACGGCGGTCCAGTCGCCGGTGCGGCTGACGGCGGGGAAGACGCCGTGCCGGTACTGGGCCTTCTCGGCGATCCACTCCCCGACCATCTCCTCGGGCGTCCAGGTGCGTCCGCCCCAGCCGGTCCAGAGGTTCTCGCCGTGGCCGTGCGGCGACGGATCGTGGGCGAAGCTGTTGGTCGCCAGCAGCTGTTCGGCCCAGGCCCGCGCCTCGCGCTCCAGCCCGTCCTCCCAGATCAGCGGCGCGGCCCCGACCGTCGCCCGCTCGGCGTTGTGGGCGCGCAGCACACGGGTCTCGACCTCGTCCGACGGTCGGCTGTCCTGCGGGGCCGGAATGGGCGCCAGCTCACGGGCGCGGGGATCGGCCTGACGGATATGGATCGGGTCCGCCGCCGCGCAGCCGGAGGCGCTCGCCAGAACCGTCATCGCGGCGAAGAGAACAGGCAGGCGGTTCAAGTTCAGCGGGCCTCCATCCCGTCGCCCGGCTTCGGCGCCTCGAACGGCTCATCGACCAGGGCGCTTTCGACATTATCGCCGTGGAAGGTGCGCGTCTCGGACGGACGTTTCGGATGCGCCTGCAGCGCGGCGGTCGCCGTCTCGCGCCGCGCCCGCATCTGGTCGGCCAGATCCTTCAGGTCCACGCCGGCCTTCCGGGCGAGGGTGAAGATGCCCTTGGACGGGGCCTCCTCCTCCTCGAAATGGTGCTCGAGGATTTCCGACAGGACGTGCACCTTGGTGGCGTAGAAATGCTCGTCCGGCCCGCCGGCCTTGATGTCGTTCATCAGCACCTTGGTGGCGTCATGCTCGACATAGCCCTCGTCCAGTTTGCGGTCGGGGATTTCACCGCGACAGGCCGGATAGAGGATTTCCTCCTCCAGGATGGTGTGGACCTCCAGCTCCAGCACCAGCCGTTCCGCCAGTTGCTTCTGCTCAGCCTTGCCCTTCGCCTTCTCGAACCGGTCGAACAGATCCTCGATCAGCCGATGGTCCGACTTCAGCAGGGCGATGGCGTCCATCTCCTCATAGCTCTGCGCCATGGTGCGTCTCCTTCGTTCGGCTTGAAGAAGTCGCGCGGAGCGGGGCCGTTCCACTGAGACTCGTTCGCGGACCGATCCGCCGCGCCCCGCGTTAGGCCGGGCAGAGGGAGAAGCCATGCTCGACCACATCGGACTGGACGTCACCGACATCGCCCGCTCGCGCGCCTTCTACGAACAGGCGCTGGCGCCGCTGGACTATACCGTCGTGCAGGTGATCGAGGAGGGCGGGACCACCGTCGTCATGTTCGGCGTGGACGGCGAGATCGACTTCGTTATCGCCGACAAGGACCGCCCCGGCGAGGCCAACCACGTGGCCTTCCGCGCGCAGACGCGGGCGCAGGTGGACGCCTTCCACGCGGCGGCGCTGGCGGCGGGCGGTCGCGACCACGGGCCCCCGGGGCTGCGTCCGAACTACGGCGAGGCCTATTACGCCGCCTTCGTCTTCGATCCGGACGGGTTCAACGTCGAGGCGGTGTGTCACGCGGCGGAATGATCCGACACTCCCGACACCTTCCAACCCTGCCAACCCGTGGCGCCGGAGCCTGTCTTCCCGTGCGGAGCGGGTTCATCACAACGGGCACAACGGGGCACAACGGGGCACAACGAACACGACGGGCTCGCGTTTGCATCACCATCCGGTCGTTCTGCGGTCCCGCGATAAAGGCGCGCGGAGCGCGCGATGATCGGCAGCGCACCCACTAACACCTGCAACAGCTCACAGGTCTCGTGGTGTTCGTTGTGCTCCGTTGTGCCCGTTGTGATGAACCTCCACTCCCTCCCCAGCCCCAACAACCGGACACGACCAATCCTGACGCATCCGCCCGCTACACTTCCCTCTCAACCCGACAGGGAGTCTCGACATGGCAGGGTTTCCGCATTTTTCGCTGACAGGGTCATCCACCCCTTTCGCAGACGTGACCACGTCCATACTTGACGTTGACGTAAACGTACGCTTTCTGACGCCCAAGTTTCAATTCTGCACCCGCACCCCCCTCAAGCAGCGAACGACCGCGTCGTGAGCGTTAGGGGCACAAAGAAAGAGACCTTCCATGGCCGACGCCTACATCTACGACGCCGTGCGCACCCCGCGCGGCAAGGGCAAGAAGGACGGCTCGCTGCACGAGATCACCGCCCTGTCGCTGGCGACCCAGGTGCTGGAAGCCCTGCGGGATCGCAACGATCTGGACACCTCCAAGGTGGACGACGTGATCCTGGGCTGCGTCTCGCCGGTGGGTGAGCAGGGCTCGGACATCGCCCGCACCGCCGTGCTGAACGCCGGCTGGGCCCAGACGACCGCGGGCGTGCAGATCAACCGCTTCTGCGCCTCGGGTCTGGAAGCCGTGAACATGGCCGCCGCGAAAGTGAAGTCCGGCGAGGCCGACTTCGCCGTCGGCGGCGGCGTGGAAGCCATGAGCCGCGTGCCGATGGGCTCGGACGGCGGCGCCTGGCCGGTGGACCCGTCCTCGGCCTTCCCGACCTATTTCGTGCCGCAGGGCGTCTCGGCCGACATGATCGCATCGAAATGGGGCTTCAGCCGCGACGACGTGGACGCCTATTCGGTCGAGAGCCACAAGCGCTCGGCCCGCTCGTGGGAAGAGGGCCGGTTCAAGAAGTCGGTCGTGCCGGTTCTGGACCAGCTGGGCCTCGTCCGCCTCGACCGTGACGAGACGATCCGCCCCAACACCGACATGCAGACCCTCGGCGCCCTGAACCCCTCGTTCGCGGCCATGGGCGGCATGGCCTTCGATGCTGTGATCAACCAGCGCTACCCCGAGGTCGAGCGCGTCAATCACGTCCACACCCCGGGCAACTCGTCGGGCATCGTCGACGGCTCGGCCGGCGTGCTGATCGGCTCGCTGGAAGCCGGCAAGGCGCTGGGCCTGAAGCCGCGCGCGAAGCTCCGCGGCGCCGCCTCGATCGGCTCGGAGCCGTCGATCATGCTGACCGGCCCGGAGTTCGTGGCCAACAAGCTGCTGGGCAAGCTGGGCATGTCGAAGAACGACATCGACCTGTGGGAGCTGAACGAGGCCTTCGCCGCCGTCGTCCTGCGCTTCATGCAGGCGCTGGATATCCCGCATGACCAGATCAACGTCTGCGGCGGCGCCATCGCCATGGGCCACCCGCTCGGCGCCACCGGCGCCATGATCACCGGCGTGGTGCTGGACGAGCTGGAGCGCTCGAACAAGGAAACCGCCCTGATCACCCTCTGCATCGGCGGCGGCATGGGCACCGCCACCGTCATCGAACGCGTCTGATCCGGGAGC
>JAVHYH010000318.1 GCA_031119155.1 Brevundimonas sp. | reverse complement strand
CTGCTCCGGCGCCCAGACCTCGCGGCCCGGCTCGTTGAAGTCCGCCTCCACGGCCGGGGTCAGTTCCAGCGGCGGGAAGGGCGACGGCGCGGGCGCCGACACGAACAGGGGCGGCGGGGCGTCGGTGGGCGTGGTGAAGACGGGAATCTGCACCGGCGGCGGGACCAGTTCGACCGGAGCCGCGACGGCCTCGGTCTGCACGGCGGCGGTCGCTTCCGCCCCGGGCTCCGCCTCAGGCTGGGCCTCCGGCTCCGCGCTCGGGAAGCCGGGCAGGGGGCCGGCCATCGAGACGGTATAGCCCGAGTAGCGCTGAAGCTGGGCCGAAACGAGCGGCGAGAGCGCGGGCGCCGGCGTCGGCTCGGGCGCAGCCTCTACGACAGGCTCGGCCTCCACGACGGGCTCCGGCGCGGACTCAACCTCGGGCTCGGCCGCAGGCTCAGGCGTGGGCTCCGGCGCGGGTTCGACCTCGGGCGCCACAACGGTCGGCTCGACCGCCTCGGCCGCGGGCGTCGGCTCCGCCTCGACCGTTTCCGGCTCGTGCGGTTCGCCCAGCAGGGTGGCCACGGCGGCGGCGCGGCTCAGGTTCGGAATGATCGGCGCGGGCTCTTGCGTCGACGCCTCGACCGGAGGCGGCGGCAGCGGCGCGGCCAGCAGGTCGGACAGGGTTACCGGCGAGGCCGGATCGGCCACGAACAGCGCCCGCTCGGCCGCCCGGCGCCGCAGGGCCGCATCCGCCGCCAGCGTTTCGGGCCAGCCGATCAGCGCATCCGCAGCCTGTCCGGCCTGGCCTTCATTGAGCCGTTTCAGCACATCCGAGGCCAGGAACCGGTCCACGCCCACCGAGACGGCGAAGCTGGCCAGGGCGTCGAACTGGTGCTGGTTCAGCGGCGCGTCGACCTGCTCGTTCAGGGCCTTGCCGACGGGGATCAGGTCGTACTGCAGCAGCAGTTCGGCGTCCGGCTCGCCCACCGTCAGTCCCTCGCGGGCCGAGGCGGTGTGGCCATAGCCGATCACCCAGCGACCGTCGTCGCGCTGCACGGCGCGCGGCCGGAAGCTCTCGAAGCTCTTGATGAGCACGATCCCCGCGCGGGAGACCTTCAGACGGGGCCTGTTCGTTTCAAGCACAGGGGTGTGTTCCAGATCGGGACGGACGCTTTCGCTTACGGAGAGAACCCGCAAGAGCCGCGCCGCTCGATCCTCGCCCTCTGACCTGGCGTCAGAGCAGGACGAGGGTCGCGAGGCCCAGGAAGATCAGGAAGCCGAAGAAGTCTGTCGTCGCTGTGACGAAGACGGCCGAGGACACCGCCGGGTCGAATTTGAATTTCGACAATGTCAGGGGCGTCAGCACCCCCACCGAGGCGGCGACCAGCAGGTTCAGCACCATGGCCGCCCCGATGACCAGCCCGATGCGCCAGTCCTCGTCGCGGAACCAGAAGGCCGTCGCCAGTCCGATCAGCGGCGCCAGCACCAGCCCGTTGGCCAGTCCCACCACCAGTTCCCGCCAGAAGGTGCGCGGGGCGTTGGAGCTGTTCAGCTCGCGGGTCGCCAGCGCGCGCACGGTCACGGTCAGGGCCTGCGTTCCCGCATTTCCGCCGATGGCCGACACGATGGGCATCAGCACCGCCAGCGCGACGATCGCCTGGATGGTCCCCTCGAACCAGCCGATGACGCTGGCCCCCAGAGTCGCCGTCGCCAGATTGATCGCCAGCCACGGCACGCGGCTGCGCACGATCTCCGGCACGGACGAGCCGCGGTCCTCGTCGGCCACGCCGGCCAGACGCAGGATGTCCTCGCGGTTCTCTTCCTGGATGATGTTGACGATGTCATCGACGGTGATCTGCCCGACCAGACGGCCCGCCGAGTCGATGACCGGGGCCGAGATCAGGTGGTATTTCTCGAAGATGTAGGCGACCTCTTCCTGGTCCTGGTCGACGGTGATCTCGTTCACCGGCTCCATGATGTCCAGCAGGGTGGTCGCGCGCGGGCTGCGCAGCAGCTGGCTGACCGCCACTCCGCCGATGGGCCGGTTCACCGGGTCGACCACATAGATGTCGAAGAACAGCTCGGGCAGTTCCTCGCCCTGCTTGCGGATGTGGTCGATGGTGTCGCCGACGTTCCAGAACTGCGGCGCGGCCATCACCTCGCGCTGCATCAGGCGCCCGGCGGAGTCTTCCTCATAGCCCAGCGAGCTTTCGATCGCCGCGCGATCGACCTCGGGCATCGCGGCCAGCACCTTCTCGCGCTGGTCGTCCTCCAGATCCTCCACGACCGCCGCGGCGTCGTCCGAATCCAGCTCCTGCAACGCCTCGGCCAGCGTCCCGTGCGGGACGCGCTCCAGCACTTCCTCTCGGATGCCGTCGTCCAGCTCGGGCAGGGTCTCGGCCAGCAGGTCGGCGGGCAGCCACAGGGTCACCACCGCCCGATGCTCGGCGGTCAGGAAGCCCATCAGATCGGCAACATCGGCGGGGTGCAGGTCTTCCAGCAGCGACCGCAGCTTCAGCCCGTCGCCGTCA
>JAVHYH010000317.1 GCA_031119155.1 Brevundimonas sp. | reverse complement strand
CGGCGTCGACGCAGGCCAACGCTTCTTCCGCCTCGACCAGCGTCCGGTCGATGGCCTCGGCGGCGGCGGTCAGCTTGAGCAGCAGCGGGTGATCGCCCTCGGCGCCCGACTGGGCCGCGCGGGTGCGGGCGTGTTCGACGGCGCGCAGGGCCGCCGACAGGTTGCGCGACAGCTTGTCCCCGCCCAGCGAGGCGCGGGCGTCGGTCAGATCGGCCATCGCCTTCTCCGCCGCGCCCAGCAGGGCCCGCTCGCCCGCCAGCTCGGTCTCCTCGTCGGCGCGGGGATCCAGCGCGTCGAGATCGGCGAGGTTCTGGGTCAGTTCCTCGGTATGGGCGGCGGCATCGGCGGCGGCGGCGCGCAGGTCGGCCACCTTGCGCTCGGCGGTCTTCAGGGCCTCGGCCGCGCGGCTCACGCCGTCCAGCTGGGGCGACAGGCCGCCGTAGGCGTCCAGCAAGGCGCGGTGGGTCTTCCAGTCCAGCAGGCCGACGGTCTCGTGCTGGCCGTGAACCTCGACCAGGGCCTGGCCGATCTCGCGCAGGGCGGTGACGCCCGCCGGCTGGTCGTTGACGAAGGCGCGGCTGCGACCGTCGGCGGCAACGATGCGGCGCAGGATCAGATCCTCGCCCGGCGCGACCTCGAACCCCTTCTCGGCGATCAGTTCGATCAGGGCGGCGTCGTCGGGGGCGGTGAAGACGGCGGTGGCGCTGGCCTGTTTGGCCCCGGCCCGCACCAGCCCGGCGTCGCCGCGCGCGCCCAGCGCCAGTCCCAGCGCATCCAGGATGATCGACTTGCCCGCCCCGGTCTCGCCGGTCAGCACGGTCAGGCCGTCCCGGACCTCGAGGTCCAGCACGTCCACCAGGACGATGTCGCGAATCGAAAGCGCGGTCAGCACGGCAGGCCTCCTTGCGGAGACGTCAGGCCGGAAACGCGGTCAGGAAGCTGGGGCAAGGCGAATCGTTTTCTCAGGCGATGCCCGAGAATGCGGAGCAACCGCCTCCCGGGACAAGACCGGGAATAGCGGAACAAATCGAAAACGTCAGCCCGGGATCAGACGACGCAGCCAGCTTTCGCGCTGGCCGGTCGGGGCGACCTCGGGGGCGGCGCCGCCTTCGGTCAGCAGGGCGTAGGCTTCGGCGTACCAGGGGCTGCCCGGATAGTTGTAGCCGAGCACCGAACCGTTGCGGTTGGCCTCTTCCTTCAGACCCAGCTGCAGATTGACCTCGACCAGACGGTAGAGGGCTTCCGGCGTGTGCGAGGTGCGCTGGTAGGCCTGGTTGTCGATCACCGCCTTGTAGCGGTTGAGCGCGGCCAGCGGCTGGTTGGCGCGCTGGTAGTAGCGGCCGATGGCCATTTCCTTGCCGGCCAGCTGGTCGTTGACCATGTCGATCTTCACCGTGGCGTCGATCGCATAGGAGGTGCCCGGATAACGGCGGGCGACGTCACGCAGACCGTTCAGCGCCGCCTGGGCATAGCCCTGGTCGCGGCCCACGTCGGTGATCTGTTCGAAATTGCAGATGGCCTTCATGTAGAAGGCGTAGGGCGCGCTCGGATTGCCCGGGAACAGGGCGATGAAGCGGTCCGCCGCGGCGATCGCATCCTGATAATTGTTGTTCTGATAGTAGGCGTAGATCTGCATCAGGATCGCGCGACGCGACCATTCCGAATACGGGTGCTGACGCTCGACTTCCTGGAAATAATCGACCGCATCGGCCCAGCGCTTGGACTGCAGACGCTGGTAGCCGGTGTTGTACAGCGCCTCGACCGGGCGTTCCTCATAGGCGAGGCGCGGGCGCTTGGCCCCGCCGTTACAGGCCGAAACGGCCAGAACCGAGAGGGCGGCGGCCGCCAGAACAAGGCCGGTGCGGATCTTCGAAGCGGACAAGGACGACCTCAGTTTAAGCATGCCGATGGGCTGACCCCGTCGGCGCCCCCGGTAACGTGACGCGTTCTCTATACCAGCGAACTTCGCAGCGCCAATGCGAGAAGAAGCCTGCAAAAAGCGACGATCGCGCCTTGTGGCCCCCGCGTCCCCTGATATGTAGCGCGCCAACGCCACGGCGGGCATGCAGCCGGGCGATGACGGCGAAAGGATGACCGGACATGAAGCTGCTCTCTGGCAACTCGAACCGGACCCTGTCCGCCGCGATCGCGGCCCACCTGGACATGCCCCTGACCAAGGCCCAGGTGAAGCGCTTCGCCGACAATGAGGTCTTCGCGATGATCGAGGAGAACGTCCGCGGCGAGGACGTCTTCATCATCCAGTCGACCAGCTATCCGGCCAACGACAACCTGATGGAAATGCTGATCATGACCGATGCGCTGGTGCGCGCCTCGGCCCGGCGCATCACGGCGGTCGTCCCCTATTTCGGCTACGCCCGTCAGGACCGGAAGACGGACGGCCGGACCCCGATCTCGGCCAAGCTGGTCGCCAATCTGATCACCCGCGCCGGCGCCGACCGGGTTCTGACCATGGACCTGCACGCCGGCCAGATTCAGGGCTTCTTCGACATCCCGACCG
>JAVHYH010000316.1 GCA_031119155.1 Brevundimonas sp. | reverse complement strand
GGCATCTGGTCGTAGACCTTGCGCAGGGCCGGGGCCATCTTGTTGGTCAGGGTGCCGGCGACGATCATCAGGTCCGACTGACGCGGCGAGGCGCGCGGGGCCATGCCGAAACGCTCGACGTCGAAGCGCGGCATCGACATCTGGATCATCTCGACCGCACAGCAGGCCAGACCGAAGGTCATCCACATCAGCGAACCGGTGCGGGCCCACTGGATCACATCGTCCAGCGAGGTGGTCAGGAAGCCGCGCTCGCCCAGTTCGGCGTTCACCTGCTCGAAGAATTTGTCGTGGATGGCGGGGTCATAGCCCTCGACCATCGACCGCGCGCCCATGCCGTAGGCGACGGGCGACGAGGCGCCCGGGCCGACCGGCGACGCGCCGGAGTTGCCCATGCCGATCAGCGGCACGTTGTTGGTGGTCACTCCCATTCGAGCGCGCCCTTCTTCCATTCGTAGATGAAGCCGACGGTCAGAACGCCGAGGAAGATCATCATCGACCAGAAGGCGAACACCATGCCCGCCTGCGACAGGTCGAACATCGACACCGCCCACGGGAACAGGAAGGCGACTTCCAGATCGAAGATGATGAAGAGGATCGACACCAGATAGAAGCGAACGTCGAACTTCATGCGCGCGTCGTCGAACGCGTTGAAGCCGCACTCATAGGCGGACAGCTTCTCGGAGTCGGGATTCGTGGGGGCCATGATCCAGGCCGCCAACATGAAGACGAGCCCGATCACCGCCGCGATCCCGAGAAAGATCACGATCGGCAGATATTCGAGAAAGAATGCATTCATCCGTGTGGACCTCGTCCGCCGGTGTGGGAGAGGCGGAATCGGCGCTTTCTAGACCCGGATCGCCCAAGGTTCAAACCCATGCGGCAAAAGGATTTTCCTGAGAATCGTTCGCAGATTTGAGGACAGTTGGTCGCACGTCGTTCCCCTTGCGTCGAAACGTCCCCTCGCGTCCCTTCGCGTCACGTAAACTTCATCGTCGGGGACACAGACGAATGGCCATTGGCGCGCGCGTATTGAATACAGTGGAGAGGATCGGGAATCGCCTCCCCGACCCGGTCTTCCTGTTCCTCTGGCTGATCCTCGGACTGGTCGTTCTCAGCCTCGTCGGCGCCGGTCTGGGCTGGTCCGCGGTCAATCCGGTCACCGGCGACACCCTCGCCGCCCAGAGCCTGCTGTCCCCCGAGAACCTTGAGCGGCTGATCATCGGCATGCCCAAGACCCTGGCGGAGTTCCCGCCGCTGGGGATCGTCATCACCATCATCTACGGCGCCTCGGTCGCCGAGCGGTCCGGCCTGTTCGCCACGGCCATTCGCGGGGCGCTGCTGAACGCGCCCAAGGCCATCCTGACCCCCGTCGTCGTGATCGTCGGCATGATGTCCCACCACGCGTCGGACGCCTCCTATGTCGTGGTGATCCCGCTGGCCGCCGTCATCTTCGCCGCCGCGGGTCGCCATCCGCTGGCCGGTCTGGCCGCCGGTTTCGCCGCCGTCTCCGGCGGTTATGCGGGCAACCTCTTCCCCGGCGCCTCGGACGCCCTGATCCTGGGCATCACCGAGCCCGCCGCCCGCCTGATCGACCCGTCCTATTCGGTGAACATCGCCGGCAACTGGTTCTTCATCGTCGGCGTCGTGGTGGTCTTCACCCCCATCGTCTGGTTCCTGACCGACCGGATCATCGAGCCCCGGCTGGGTCAGTGGATCCCCGCCTCCGCGAAGGACGCCCCGGCTGCGGACGAGAAGACGCCCCTCACCGCCCCCGAAAAGCGCGGTCTGGCCTGGGCGGGTCTGACGGTGCTGGGCATGATCGCCCTGTGGACCCTGATCACCCTGCTGCCCGGCTCGCCCTTCGTCGACCTCGAAGCCGAGGCGGGACAGGAGTACAATCCGCTCTACCGCTCGCTGGTCGCCTTCTTCGCCATCACCTTCTTCGTGGCAGGCGGCGCCTTCGGGGCCGGAGCCGGGTCGGTGAAGTCGCACCGCGACATGGTGCGGATGATGGTCGAGGGCCTGTCGCAGCTGGCCCCCTACATCGTGCTGGCCTTCTTCGCCGCCCACTTCGTGGCCATGTTCAACTGGTCGGGTCTGGGGCCGATCCTGGCGGTCAACGCCGCCGCGGGCCTGCAGCAAGTCGCCCTGCCGACGCCCCTGCTGCTGATCACCGTCGTTCTGGTTTCCTGCTTCTTCGACCTTTTCATCGGCTCGGCCTCGGCCAAGTGGTCGGCGCTGGCGCCCATCGTGGTGCCGATGTTCATGTTGCTGGGAATCAGCCCCGAGATGACCACCGCCGCCTACCGGATGGGTGATTCCGTCACCAACATCGCCACGCCGCTGATGAGCTACTTCCCGCTCATCCTGACCTTCGCCCAGCGCTGGGACCCGAAATTCGGCCTCGGTTCGCTGATGTCGACCATGCTGCCCTACGCTGGAGCGTTCCTGATCGCGGGCCTGCTGATGGTCGCCGCCTGGGTGGCGCTGGACCTGCCGCTGGGGCCGGGCGTGGGCGTTCACTATGAGC
>JAVHYH010000315.1:1651-2551 GCA_031119155.1 Brevundimonas sp. | reverse complement strand
TCGGCTTCTTCCTCACGCTTCTTGGCCATGAAGGCCGGGTCGGTCAGGGCGCCCTGCTGGCCGTAATAGACCTTGAAGCTGTTCTCGAGGCCGAAGATCGGGTCGAACGAGACGCGCTTGGCCTCGTCGCCGGTCAGCGAATACTCGAGCAGGCGGCCGCGCAGTTCCGAGCTCTGGATTAGGGTGATCGGCAGTTGCTGGTCACGCAGGCGCTCCAGCTGGCTGATGGTCAGCAGGCGCGAGGTCGAACCGGGGTTGCCCGACACGAAGGTCACATCGCCTTCCGCCGGAGCGTTCGGGTTCCAGCGCAGGTGGTTCTGGCCGACGTTGACCGGCTGGCCGTTCTCGTAGGCGCGCAGGAAGGCGGCATCGAGGGCGTAGCGCGGGAAGTTGAAGTTGTCGGGGTCCCCACCGAAGAAGGCGGCCTGGTTCTCCGGCGCGAAGACGAGGCGGACGTCGTCATACTTGCGGAACTTGTACAGGGCGTATTTACCGCCGCGGTAGAAGCTGATGACCTGGCAGTTGAACTTCGCGTCGCCGGCGCAGGCTTCCTGCTGGATCTTGCTGATTTCCGCCGAACGGGCGGCGTTGAAGGCGGCACCTTCCAGGCCCTCGCCAGCGGCGAGGACGCGGTCGGTGACGTCAACGATCTCGGTCAGAACCTCGGCGGTCTGGCCGGGGCAGCGGCGCTCTTCCTCGCGGGTCGCCGACAGGAAGCCGTTCTTGACCAGATCTTCCTCGGGTGACGACAGCTCCTGCGAGCAGCTGCCGACGTAGCGGCGCAGGACGGGCTGGCCGTCGGCGTCGGGGAGATAGAGCGCGGCATCGGACAGCGTCAGCGCCTCGCGCATCTCCTCCAGCGCCGCGGCGGCGAGCACCGGCAGCTCCTCGGTGCCGACG
>JAVHYH010000315.1:0-1641 GCA_031119155.1 Brevundimonas sp. | reverse complement strand
ACCACGCAGTGCCAGTTGGTCAGGATCAGGCCTTCCGGCGAGACGAAGGAGGCGGAGCAGCCCTGGATACGGACCGAGGCGTTGCGCACGCGGTCCAGCCACTGCTGGTCGATGCGGGTGCCGTAGCGCTGGTTCACCGTCGCGATGGGGAAGTTGTCATAGGTCCACATCCCTTCGTCCGCCTTGGCGGTGTCCGGGGCGCCGATAATGGCCATGGCGCCGCCGACGGCGATGATGGACGCGGTCGCCTGAACGGCGGAGCGCAACGAGCGGAACAGCATTGGTGGCCTTCTCCTTCGAGCCGGCCACGGGGGCGCCGACCCTTCTGGCCGCGTACCTAGCGCCACTCCTCGGCGGTCGTCCACGATTTACCGCACAGGTCTTTCCCGGACCGCCTGTCGCCTTACCCCGATTTAACTTGGCCACAACCGCAGGGATCGTCACATAGCGGGGAACGTCGGGGAAACGTCACACTCTATGTCGCTTGCACTCTCAACCCTGCTCTACGAGTGGCGCCGCTACATGGCCGCGGTCATGGCGCTGGCCCTTTCCGGCCTGCTCGTGCTGGCCATGACCGGCGTCTTCATCGGCATCGGCAAGGGCTTCACCGCCACCATCGAGCGCTCCAGCGCCGACATCATCATCATGCAGCCCGGCGCCAAGAGCCTGATCGGCGGCCCGTCTGGCGTGCCGCGCCGGTTCATCCCGCTGGCCTATCGCAACCCGGCCGTGGTCGAGGTCCAGCCGCTGGACGGCGCCGGAGGGTCGTTCCAGTCGGTCAAGAATGTAGACCCGACCATGTCGCAGGCCGAGCGGGCTCGGCAGGGCGCGCCGCGTCAGGAATATGTCCAGACCAGCATCATCGACACCACCCCCGGTTCGGTGACCATTCCGACCGACTACTCGCCGGAACTCGTGGACGCCCTGCGTCAGCCCTACACCGTCGCCATCGACGAGACCGCGATCCGGAAGCTCGGCGTGAACCTGGGCGACAAGGCCATGTACAACGGCCAGACCGTGACGGTCGTCGGCATCACCCGCGGCTACCCGAACATGATGCAGTCCACCGTGATCATGTCGCGGGACACCCTGCGCATGGTCGGTCAGGCCGACACCGGCCCGCGCGTCGGCCCGCTGATGATCAAACTGTCCGATCCGTCGCAGGCCGAGCGTGTCGCCACCGAGCTGAACGTCCAGGGCGACGGCCAATGGAAGGCCTGGACCCGCCAGCAACTGGCCGACGCCAACGCCGGCGCCATGTTCGAAGGCATCCTCGTCATCATCATCGGGGGCTGCGTGGTGCTGGGCACCATCATCGGGGTCGCCATCACCTGGCAGACCCTGCGCGGCGCCATCATGGCCAACATCAAGGAGTTCGCCTCGTTGCGCGCCCTGGGCGTCGGCATGGGCTCACTGCGCCGGATCGTGCTGGAGCTCAGCTTCTGGGTCGGGGTGGTCGGCGTCGCCGCGGCCATCGTGCTGACCTGGCTTCTGTCGCTGCTGGCCAAGATGGGGGCGGTGATCATTGCGATGCCGTTCAGCCTGTTGTTCGTCGTCGGCTGCGGCCTGATCGGCATCGCCATGATGTCCGGCCTGCTGTCGCTCGGTATCCTCAAGAACAGCCAACCGGCGGATCTGCTG
>JAVHYH010000078.1:11441-13513 GCA_031119155.1 Brevundimonas sp. | reverse complement strand
AGGTGGATGGCGTGGTTGGTCGAGCCGCCGGTGGCCAGCAGGGCCACGATCATGTTGACGATCGACTTCTCGGAGATGACGTCGGCCATCCGACCCGACCCGTCGTGGGCCAGTTCCACCGAGCGTTTGGCGGCGGCGGCGGTGAGGGCGTCGCGCAGGCCGGTCTCGGGGTGGACGAAGGCGGTCGAGGGCAGGTGCAGACCGGCCATCTCCATCATCATCTGGTTGGAGTTGGCGGTGCCGTAGAAGGTGCAGGTGCCGGGCGAGTGGTAGCTGCCGATCTCGCTTTCCAGCAGGGTCTGACGATCCACCTGATTTTGCGCATAGAGGGCGCGGACGCGGGCCTTTTCGGCATTGGGGATGCCCGAGGGCATGGGGCCGGCGGGGGCGAAGATCACCGGCAGGTGGCCGAAGGCGAGAGCGCCGATGAACAGGCCCGGGACAATCTTGTCGCAGACGCCGAGCATCATGGCGGCGTCGAAGGCGTCGTGGGTCAGGGCGACGCCCGTGGACATGGCGATGACGTCGCGGCTGAACAGCGACAGCTCCATGCCCGGACGGCCCTGGGTGACGCCGTCGCACATGGCGGGCGTGCCGCCGGCGACCTGGGCCGTGGCCCCGACCTCGCGGGTGGCGGCGCGGATGATCTCGGGGAAACGCTCGAACGGCTGATGGGCCGAGAGCATGTCGTTGTAGGCGGTGACGACGCCGATGTTCGGCTGCTTGCCGCCCATGGCGGTCAGTTTGTCGGCGAGGGTCTGGCCGGCGAAGGCGTGGGCCCAGTTGGCGCAGGACAGCTTGGCGCGGCCAGTCCCGCTGTCACGGGCGGCGTCCATGCGGCGCAGGTAGTCGGTGCGGGTGACCTGGGAGCGCGCAACGATGCGGGCGGTGACCTCGGCGACGACGGGATGGAGTTTTGTCATCAGGCCTTCTCCACCCAGAGCACGTCGAGCGGGACGTCGGCGGCGAGCAGGGCAGCGATGGGCTGGGTCGCGGGATCGCCCGCGGCCTCGCGCTCATACACCGCGCGCTTCTGCTTGCCGGTCAGGGCCAGGACCACGCGGCGGGCCTGCATCAGATACGGCAGGTTGATCGACAGGCGCTCAAGGCTGGGGGCCAGACCGTCGCGACCGGGGGGGACGCCCAGAACCGTCGGCTTCAGCGTGGGGGTGAGCAGGGTCTTCAGCGTCGGGCTCTCGGGGAACATGGAGCAGATATGGCCATCCTCCCCCATGCCGAGAAGGACGGCGTCGAGGCGATCCGTTTCAGCGGCCAGCGCATGGGCGGCGACGATGGCGGCGCGATCGACCGTGACCTCGGGCGTGTAGAGGGGCACGAAGCGGGTGGCGGCGGCCGGGCCGGTCAGCAGGGTGCGCTTCATCAGGGCGGCGTTGGAGTCCGGCGAACTCTCCGGCACGTAGCGTTCGTCCACCAGCGTCACGGCGACCTTGGACCAGTCGAGATCGGCGGCGGCCAGCAGGCGGTAGATGGGCGAGGGGGTCGAGCCGCCGGATCCGGCGAACACGGCCTTGCCGGTCTCGGCGACGGCGGCGGACAGGGCGTCCGCCAGACGCGCGGCGCAGGCGTCGGCCCAGGCGTCGGCGGTGGGGAAGGTTTCGATCTCAGGCATCCGAGACATTCCACTCGCGTCCCGTGCGGGCCATCAGCATGTCGGAGGCGTCGGGGCCCCAGGTTCCGGCAACGTATTCCTGCGGCTTCACATCGCCGTCGGTCCAGGCTTGGGAGACCTCATCGACCCATTTCCACGCCTCTTCCGCCTCGTCGCGACGGACGAAGAGGGTGGAGTCGCCGTGCAGGGCGTCGAGCAGCAGACGCTCATAGGCGATGCGGCGGCGGGGCGGTGCGTCGCCTTTCCCGCCGACGCCCCAGGACAGGCTCATCTTGATCGGCTGGAGCTGCATCCGCTGGTCGAGGCCGGGACGCTTGTTCATCACGGTCATCGAGATGTCTTCCTCGGGCTGAAGCTCGATGATCATGCGGTTGGCCTGCACGTCGCCGCGGTCGTCGCGGTCGAAGATGGAGTGCGGGACCGGCTTGAACTGGATGACGAT
>JAVHYH010000078.1:0-11431 GCA_031119155.1 Brevundimonas sp. | reverse complement strand
GGCTCATCTTGATCGGCTGCAGCTGCATCTGGCTGTCGAGGCCGGCCTTCTTGTTCATGACCGTGAGGGAGATGTCTTCCTCGGGCTGAAGCTCGATGATCATCTTGTTGGCCGCCGGCTCGCCGTCCTCGTAGTCGAAGATGGAGTGCGGCACCGGCTTGAACTGGATGACGATCTCGGTGCGCTTCTCGGGCAGGCGCTTGCCGGTGCGCATGAAGAAGGGCACGCCCGCCCAGCGCCAGTTGTCGATGTCGGCGCGGATGGCGACGAAGGTCTCGGTGTCCGAGTCCAGACCGCGCTCGTCGTCATAGCCCTTGACCGGCTGGCCCTCGCTGGTCCCGGCGACATACTGGCCGCGCACGGTGACGCGCTCGGCCTCCTCCGGGGTGATGCGGCGCAGGGACCGGAGCACCTTGACCTTCTCGTTGCGGACCGAGTCCGGGTCGAGGTCGGACGGCGGCTCCATGGCGACCAGACAGAGGAGCTGCAGCATATGGTTCTGCAGCATGTCCTTCAGGGCGCCGTACTCGTCGTAATAGGGCCAGCGGTCGCCGACGCCGACGGTCTCGCCGACGGTGATCTGGACGTGATCGACGGTGAGGTTGTTCCAGAGCGGCTCGAACACTGTGTTGCCGAAGCGCAGGGCGATCAGGTTCTGGACCGTTTCCTTGCCGAGGTAGTGGTCGATGCGGAAGACCTGATCCTCGCGGAAGGCGTGGCCCACGGCGTCGTCGATCTCGCGGAAGCTGGCCAGGTCGCGACCGACCGGCTTTTCCAGCACGACGCGGCAGTTGCGCTCGGCCAGACCGGCGGCCTTCATCGCCGTGACGATGCGGGCGTAGAGCGAGGGGGAGACCGCCAGGAAGGAGGTGATCTCGCCGTCGCCGCACCTGTCCTTCAGGGGCTTGAGGCTGTCGGCGCTGGTGGCGTCGACCGGCAGGTAGTCGAGGCGGGCCTCCATGCGGGTCCAGGTCGCGTCGGACCAGGCATTGTCCGCCTTCGCCTTGCCTTCGACGGCGGCGCGGACCTTGCCGACGTATTCGTCGCGGCTTTCATCCGAGCGGGCGGCGCCGATGATCTTCAGACCATCCGCCAGCAATCCCTCGTGGTCGAGGAAGTAGAGCGAAGGCAACAGCATCCGCATGGCGAGATCGCCGCCGCCGCCGAACAGCACCAAGGCCGCCATCCGTGCTCCTTCACGCAATGAACCCTTCGGGATGAAGGGTCTTTGGCCGCTTCCGTCGGCATAGCCAACTGTCCGCACGGCGCTGAAACACCATGTGACGGTCAAGCTGGACATGCAAAGCGGGCGTCAGGGTCAATCCCCGACGCCCGCCAGCGGTTCCGGATCGGCAGGAGGCCTTACGGCGTCTCGGTGATCAGCAGGGTCGCCGAGGTGTTGCCGCCGCTGTAGGTGCCGACCCAGATGTCATAGACGCCCGAGGCGGGCTTGGCGAAATAGACCTGGGCATTGGTGCCGCCGCCCGAGTCGTCGTCGCAGTACCATTCGCCGTCCGGACCGTTGACCACCAGGGTGGTGTCGGAGCTGGACTGGGTGCGGATGGCCAGCGGCAGGGAGCCGGCGGAGTAGGTGATCTGGTAGTCCGGCGCGGTGGCGATGGCGCCGCGGCACTCGGACGACACGACCGAGGCCTGAAGGCCGCCGCCGGCGGTCAGGTTCACGCGGTGCGGATCCGGGGTGAAGCCGGCGCTGAGGCTGACTTCGCCGAAGGCGGCGCGGGCGCTGGTGTCCGGATAGCCGCCGCTGGAGCCGCCGCCGCCGCTGCTCTGGCCGGTGCTGTAGAGTTCGGAGATGGCCAGGGACGCCGCGGAGGTGCCGCCGCCGTAGGTGCCGACCCAGATGTCATAGGTGCCGGAGCGGGGGTTGTTGAAGGTGACCAGCGGATTGTTGCCGTTGGTGTCGTCGTCGCAATACCAGCGACCGTCCGGCGCATTGACCACCAGGGTGGTGTCCGAGGACGAGGTCGAGGTGATGTAGAGCGGCAGGGAGCCGGCGGTGTAGGTCACCTCATAGTCCGGGGCGCGGGCGATCGAGCCGCGGCAGGGCGAGCCGAGGTTGGAGGCGTCGATCGAGCCGCCGGCGGTGAGGGACACGACGTGCGGGTCCGGTGCGAAGCCCGAACTGATGCGCACCGAGCCGTAGGTGGCCTGGGCGGAGGTGTCCTGCGCCTGGGCGACGGGCGCGACCATCAGAACGGCGGCGGTTGCGGCGATGAGAGACCTGACCAGCATATTTCACTCCCCGTGGAAAATTTGATCAAAAGACGTTTGCATGAGCACGCCGGTCCGACAAGGCGGCAGCGCTTGCTTGAACCCTTGGCGTTTTGCCCGGGATCGCACTACTTGCGAAACATGACGAAGGTTCTGATCATCGGCGCGGGCCACGCGGGCGGAACGGCGGCGGCCCTGCTGCGCCAGTACGGCCACGAGGGCCCCATCGTACTGGCGGGCGAGGAAGCCGCGCCCCCCTATCAGCGCCCGCCGCTGTCCAAGGCCTGGCTGAAGGGCGAAGCCGATCTGGAGGCGCTGCTGCTGCGCCCCGAAAGCTTCTATGTCGAACAGGACATCGAGCTGCGCACCGGGGTGACGGCGACGGCCATCGACCGGGCGGCGAAGACCGTGACCTTCGCGGACGGGACGACCGAGACCTACGACCTGCTGATCCTGGCGACGGGATCGACGGCGCGACGGCTGGCCATACCGGGCGCTGAGCGGCCGGACCTGCTGGAACTGCGGACGCTGGCGGACGCCGAGCGGGTGAAGGCGGCGCTGGGGCCCGGGAAGCGGCTGGCGGTGGTCGGCGGCGGCTATGTGGGACTGGAGGCGGCGGCCTCGGCCCGGGCGCTGGGCGCGGAGGCCGTGGTCATCGAGCGGATGGACCGGGTGCTGGCGCGGGTGGCGTCGGAGACCCTGTCGGCCTTCTTCACCGGGCATCACCGCCAGCATGGCGTCGAGATCCTGACCGGCGCCGAGGTGATCGGCTTCGAGGACGGGGGCGTGCGGCTGGCGGACGGTCAGTTGATCTCGGCGGATGCGGTGCTGGTCGGGGTGGGCGCCCTGGCCTGCGAAGGTCTGGCGCGCTCGGCGGGGCTGGACTGCCTCAACGGGGTGGTGGTCGATACGGAGGCGCGGACCTCGGACCCGTCGATCTTCGCCATCGGTGACGTGACCCATCGGCCGGTGCCGGTCCACGGCGGGGCGATGCACCGTCTGGAGAGCGTGCCCAATGCGCTGGAGCAGGCCAAGCAGGCGGCGTCCGCCATCGTCGGGCGCGCGGCGCCGGCGGCGGAGGTGCCGTGGTTCTGGTCGGACCAGTATGTGCTGAAGCTGCAGATCGCCGGCCTGCCGGGCGAGGCGGATCGTCAGGTGGTGCGCGGCGACCTGGCCGGCGGCGCCTTCGCGGTCTTCCATCTGGCGGGCGACCGGATCGTCTGCGTCGAGGCGGTGAATGCGCCGGCCGAGTTCATGGCCGGAAGGATGATGATCGGCAAGCAGACGCCGGTGGACGCCGGGCGGCTGGCGGATGTCTCGGTGACGATGAAGGCGGTCGCCGCGGGCTGAGCCGTCAGGCGGCGGCGGTCTCGCCGGACTGCACGGAAGCCTCGCCCTCGTCCCGCGCCAGACGTTCCAGCAGCAGAGGCAGGGGCTTGGGCTTTCCGATCAGGAAGCCCTGCGCCATGTCGCAGCCCATGCCGCGCAGCAGGGCCAGGGCGGTGGGGGTCTCGACCCCCTCGGCGGTGACGCGCAGGCCGAGGCCGTGGGCCAGGTCGATGGTCGATTTGACCAGCAGGGCGTCGCGCGCGGAGTGGTCCAGCCCGACCACGAACGCCTTGTCGATCTTCAGTTCGTCGGCGGGAATGCGCTTCAGATAGGTCAGGGACGACAGGCCGGATCCATAGTCGTCCAGAGAGATGCGGATGCCGGCGGAGGACAGGCGGTCGATCACCGCCAGCGCCCGCTCCGGGTCATGCATGACGGCGGTCTCGGTGATCTCGAAGCAGAGGTCGGCGTCGGCGCCGGCGATCTGTTCCAGGGCGAAGTCGGCGAAGCTGTCGTCGCACAGCAGGCGGCCTGAGACGTTGATCGAGACCATGACCTCGTGCCCGGCGGCGGCCATGACGGTCTGGTCGATGATGGCCTGCCGGACCACCCATTCGGTCAGGGGACGGATGTGGCCGGTCTCCTCGGCCATGGCCACGAAGACGTCCGGCGGGACGATGCCCCGGCGCGGGTGGGTCCAGCGGGCCAGGGCCTCGACCCCGGTGATCCCCTCGGCGCGGAAATCGTATTTGGGTTGGTAGGCCAGCGAGAACTCGCCGTTGTCGAGCGCCGCCATCAGTTCCGAGATCAGGGACAGATTGCCCTGCGGGTCGCCGTAGTCGGCGGGATCGAAGGCGGCGGCGGGACGGCGCAGGTGACGGGCGCGGGCGATGGCGATGGCGGCGCGATCGACCGGCGAGGTCAGTTTGGCCCCGGCCTCGCCGCGCCGGGCCACGCCGGCGGTCAGGGCGATGTCCACGGGGGCGCCGGAGACCTCGAACGGCAGGTGGGCGGCGTCGCACAGGCGGGCGGCGATCCGCACGGCCTCGTCCTCGTCCCGGGCGACGACGACCAGTCCGAGCACGGCGGCGCTGACCCGCGAGATGGAGGCCCCGGAGAGCTGTTCCATGCGGCGACCGACGGCGGTGATCAGAAGCGCCATGGCGTCATAGCCGATGGCGTTGCGGACGATCTCGAACCGGTCGATGCCGATCAGGATGACCCACAGCCCCTCCTGCGAGGCGGCGAGGCGTTCGAGCGCCAGCCGGTTCGGAAGGCCGGTCTCCTGATCGTGCAGGGCGATGTGGGTGAGCCGGTCCTCTCGATCCCGCAGGTTGCGGATCATCAGATGGAAGCGGAAGGCCAGGACGATCAGGGCGACGGCGGCGAAGGCCAGACCGCCCGCGATGGCGGCTTCGTGCGGCTCGGCAAGGTGGATGAGAGCGTGAGCCAGGGGCAGGAAGGCGAGCGTCGCCAGACCCCCGCAGAGGCAGAGGAGGGCCAGCCAGCCCGCGACCATGAGAGGGGTGTGTTTCTTCCCCCCGGCGGCATCGCCGGGCCCTGTCCTGTCGGATCGAGGGAAGATGGGGCGGAGTTTCACGACCTGAACCTGCCCAAAACAGGTGAAGCCGAGGTAAAGTCTGGAAGCGCAAGCGTTAACGTGGCCGGGCGGTCGGCGGCGCGAATGTCGCGGGACAAGACGTCGCGTTGACCTTTCCGGATCGGCCTAGGTCGAATTTGTGAGAATGTGTCGCAAATTCGGTTGCGGTGCGGAGGAAAGGTGATATTGCGAGCCGCTCGCAGACTTCCCTGCGACCGGATGCCACACATGACCCACCGCGCCGACGCGCTCCGCTCGCTCCTTTTCGCCTCCAGCGCCGCCGGCATGCTGCTGGGCGCCGCGCCCGCCCTGGCCGGTGATCCGGGCGTGGCCGCTGATCCGCAGCAGCAGGATCGGGAGACCACCACGCTGGGCACGGTGACGGTCACGGGCGAGCACATCCGCCGCGAGCCGCAGTCGCCGGAGTTTGTCGCGCCGCTGGTCGACACGCCGCGCTCGGTGACCGTGATCCCGCAGCAGATCATCGAACAGACCGGCGCGACCTCGCTGCAGGACATCCTGCGCACCTCGCCCGGCATCACCTTCGGCGCCGGTGAAGGCGGCCAGCCGCTGTCGGATCGTCCGTTCATCCGCGGCCAGTCCTCGGGCAACAACATCTTCGTCGACGGCATCCGCGACACGGGCGGCCAGCAGCGTGAAGTCTTCAACCTGGAACAGGTCGAGGTCATCAAGGGCGCGGACTCGGTCTATTCGGGCCGGGGCTCGGGCGGCGGGTCGATCAACCTCGGCTCCAAGGCGCCGCGCCTGCAGACGTTCACCCACGTCGGCCTGGGCGCCGGCACCGACGGCTATCTGCGCGGCACGATCGACCAGAACTGGCGGCTGACCGACAACTCGGCCCTGCGCCTGAACATCATGGGCAACGAGGGCGACGTCCCCGGCCGTGACTCGGTGGACTACGACAAGTGGGGCCTTGCCCTGTCGTATGCGATCGGTCTGGGGCAGGCGACGACCCTGACCGCCAGCTATTACCATCTGGATTCCAACCAGATGCCCGACTACGGCATCCCGCTGTTCACCAAGATCGGCACGCGCACGACCGACAGCGGTGTCCTGGATGTGCCGTACAGCAGCTTCTACGGCCTGCATGACCGCGACTTCCTGAACAACACGGTCGACAGCCTGACGGTCAACGTCGAGCACCGGATCAACGAGAACCTGCGTGTCCGCAACGTGACGCGCTACTCCGAGACCCTGAACGACTACATCGTGACCAATCCCGGCGACGGCGGCGCGGCGCAGTTCGTGGCCGGCGAATGGTGGATGAAGCGCGGCACCAAGACGCGCTGGAACCCGGCCGACACCCTGGCCAACGTCACGGACCTGAGCGGCTCGTTCTCGACCGGCGGCATGAGCCACAGCTTCAACCTCGGTCTGGAACTGGGTCGTGAGAAGAACCGCAACGCCGCCTACACGACCTTCACCACGGCCGGTTCGACCTGCCCGGTCGGCTTCGTCCTGCCCGCCAACACCGCCGCCAGCCTGGGCGCCGGCGACTGCACCCGCGTCTATGCGCCGAACACCGGTGACAGCTGGACGGGCATCATCAACCGCGGCCCGGCCAGCGAAAGCCTGACCGAGACGGTCGGCCTGTATGCGATGGACAGCATCAACCTGACGGATCAGCTGATCCTGAACCTGGGCCTGCGCTGGGATCGCTATTCGGTGTCGGGCGTCAACCGCACCGCGACGGCGACCGCCGGCGTCTATGGCGCGGTGACCGAGACCGTCGCGCCGTCAGCCGACTGGGACTTCGCCAACTACCAGATCGGTCTGGTTTACAAGCCGACGGCGAACACCAGCGTCTATGCGTCCTACTCGACCGCATCGACCCCGCCGACCATCGCGGCCGGTGACCAGAACACGGCCCCGACCGCCGCCCAGACCATCCTCGATCCGGAGGAGTCGACCAACTACGAGATCGGCGCCAAGGCGAGCCTGTTCCGCGATCAGCTGCAACTGAGCGCCGCCGTCTTCCGTCTGGACCGCAAGAACGCCGTGACCCAGACGACGCCGACCGTGGTCCAGGACGGTGAAGTCCGGGTGCAGGGTCTGGAGCTGGGCGTGTCGGGCAACATCACGCCGCAATGGCAGGTGTTCGGCGGCTATACTTGGATGGACTCGGAGCTGGTGAAGGGCGCGCTGACCACTGCCGGCCTGCCGAACCCGCTGAACGGTCAGCAACTGGCCAATACGCCGGAGCATTCGTTCAGCCTGTTCAGCACCTATCGCGTCATGCCGCAACTGAGCCTCGGCGGCGGCGTCTATTATGTCTCGGAGAGCCTGGGTGGAAACCAGGGCGGCGCCGGCGGCGGCACGAACCGCGTCTATGCCCCGGAGTACACCCGCGTCGACCTGTTCGCCTCGTACGAGATCAACGACACGGCCTCGCTGCAGCTCAACGTCCAGAACGCGACCGATGAGGAATACATCATCCGCACCAACGGCGTGCACCACGCCGACGTGGCGCCGGCGCGTCAGGCGATGCTGACGCTGAGCCTTCGCTACTGAGGCGGATCGCCCGAGAGGCCTTGTAGCGCGGAGCCCGGGGGTTCAGGTGTCTTCCCTGATGACCTGCCCCCGGGTTTTCCGCGTCCTGAAGCGGGCGCGATGAGGAGACGGCGATGCTGCTGCATATTCCCGGTGTGTTCACCAAGGCCGAGGTCGCGGCGCTGCGCCGGACGCTGGACGCCGGGCCGTGGGCGGACGGGAACGTCACCTCGGGCCACCAGTCGGCGACCGCCAAGGTGAACCGGCAACTGCCCGAGGATGCGCCCGAGGCGCGGGAGGTCGGCGGGCTGATCCTGCAGGCGCTGAACGCCAATCCGATGTTCGTGTCGGCGGCCCTGCCGCACACGATCTTCCCGCCGCTGTTCAACCGCTATGAGGGCGGTGAGCATTTCGGGGTGCATGTCGACAATGCGATCCGCCAGCGGGGCAATGTCCGCATCCGCAGCGACCTGTCCTGCACCCTCTTCCTTTCCGAGCCGGAAGACTATGACGGCGGCGAGCTGATCATCGAGGAGATGTACGGGCCGCAGTCGGTGAAGCTCCCGGCCGGCGATCTGGTGCTCTATCCGTCCAAGAGCCTGCACCGGGTGACGCCCGTGACGCGCGGCGCGCGGGTGGCCAGCTTCTTCTGGCTGCAGAGCCTGATCCGCGATGACGCCGACCGCGAGACGCTGTTCCGCATGGATGTGGCCATCCAGCGGGTCAACGCCGAGAAGGGCCCGAAGGATCAGGCCGTGCTGGAGCTGACGGCGGTCTATCACAACCTGCTGCGGCGCTGGGCGGAGGTGTGAGGGCTGGCTCGGGCGGTGGTGCGCGGACTGCAGGCGCGGTGCGGGCAAGTGATTGGTGATTGGTGATTAGTGGTTCGCGGCGTCGCGAGCGGATGTCGTCCTGGAACCGGCTGCAGGCCCAGCCACCCACTAATCACTAACCACCAATCACTTTCCGGCAGACCGCCCGCCGCTGGAGCTCGGTCCCCGATCAGTACACGTCCCGCCGGTAGCGGCCCGCCTCGGTAAGACCCAGCAGGGCCTCCGCGCCGACCACGGTCTCAAGCGCCTCGTGGACGCCCTTGGACATGCCTTCGAGGCTGCCGCAGACCATGATCACGGCGCCGCGGGACAGCCAGTCCTTGAGGGTTTCGGCCTGTTCGGTGATCAGAGCCTGCACATAGCGACCGTCGCCGGCGTCGCGGGAGAAGACGCGGTCGAGGCGGGTCAGGAGACCGGACGCCAGCATCGCTTCCAGCTCGTCGTTCAGCAGGGCGTCATGGGCGCGGGTGCGTTCGCCGAACATCAGCCAGGCCCCGCCGTGGGCCTGATCCTCGCGGGCCTTCAGATGGGCGCGCAGACCGGCCAGACCGGTGCCGTTGCCGATCAGGATCAGGGGCGTGGCGGCGTCGGGACCGTGGAAGCTGCGGTTGGTTCGGATGCGCAGGCCGACTTCGGTGCCCGGCTCCAGATCGCGGGTCAGCCAGCCGGAGGCGAGGCCGGGCGTGCCGTCCGGGCGGGTCATGCGGCGGATGATGAACTCGGCGCGGCCGGTCGCGGGCAGGGAGGCGACGGAGTATTCGCGGCTGCCCTGCGTGGGGTCGGGCAGGCCGACCTCGGCGATGTCGCCGGCGGCCCAGTGGGGCGTGTGGTTGATCGGTTCGAAGGCCAGCAGATGGGCCTCGCCGCCGGGGCTGCCGGGATTGAGCAGGCGGCGCTCGGCCAGACGCCAGCGGTCGTAGGCGGGCGGGGTCCAGTCGGCCTGAACGGTCGAGCCGGTGATCAGGCCCAGCTGGTGCTGCCAGTGGCGAATGGCGCCGGTGTCGCCGTTGTCGACCTCAACATGATCAAACAGGGGGGCGGCGCCCGAACGCTGCAGCCAGCTGTCCAGCGCGCGGCCGAAGCCGCAGAACTCGGCATAGGTGCGGTCGCCCAGCGCCAGCAGGCCGTAGGAGACACCCGCCAGATCGGCCGGGGCCTTCATCACGGTGCGGACGAACCACGAGGTGCTGTCGGGCGGATCGCCCTCGCCGGTGGTCGAGGCGATGATCAGGATGCGGCCCGCGGCCTTCAGCTCGGCGGGTTCGAGATCGCCCAGCAGGACGACGCGGGCGGGCGTACCGGCGTCGGACAGGCTCTTTGCCGTCATCCACGCCAGCTCTTCGGCCAGACCGGTCTGGCTGGCGAAGGCGACGAGGACGGCGTCCGCATCGGCGGGGCCGGACAGGGCGGCGGCCTTGCGGGCGGCGGCCCGCTTCGCCAGCGTGCGGCTGGCGACGACGGCGAGGATGCTGAGCAGCCACAGGCCGACGGCGACCGCCGCCCACATCAGGCGCGAGGGGTCGGAGGTCACGCGCCCTCGTCCAACATGGCGGTGAAGGCCGGGGTGACGGTCTCGGTCAGGGCGCCGTCCGGGCCGCGCACGACGAAGGCGGCGGCGATCTTCATGGCCGTGGCGAAGGCGGGGCCTTCCTGCGGTCCCATGACGGTCAGGGCGGTGGCCATGGCGTCGGCGTAGAGGGCGGTGTCGGCCAAGACGGTGACGGCGGCGACGCCGTTGTCGATCGGACGCCCCGTGCGGCCGTCCAAGGTGTGGCTGAAGGTCCGGCCCGAGACCTGATAGTGGCGGATCCAGTCGCCGGAGGTGGCGACGGCGAGATCGAACAGGGCGGCGACCGTGCGCGGCGCCGGAGCGCCCTGCGGCTGCTGCAGTTCGACCCACCAGGGATGGCCGTCAGGCTTCACGCCGCGCCCGCGAAGCTCGCCGCCGATCTCGACCAGATGGTGAGCGACGCCGAGGGCGAGCAGGCGGTCCGAGACGCAATCGACGGCATGGCCCTTGGCAATGCCGGACAGGTCCAGTTGCAACCCGCCGGGCTGCTGGACGGCGCGACGCTCGCGATTGAGACGCAGACGGCCCCAGCCGGAGACGGCGCGGGCGGCGAGGATGTCGTCTTCGGTCGGCAGGGCGGCGCCGGTTCCGAGGCTGTCGAGGGGACGGGGACCGGGCGGGCCGAAGCCCCACAGGTTCACGAGCGCGCCCAGCGTCGGATCGACGGCGCCGTCCGTATCGTCGGCGATGTCCATGGCCCGGTTGAGCAGGTCCCAGAAGGGCTCGGATACGGCCCAGAAGCCCTCGGGCGCGGCGTTGAAGCGGGCCAGTTCGGAGCGGCTGTCCCAGTGGCTGAACAGGGCGATGATCCGTTCCAGCTCCGTCTCGACGGCGGACTGGATGGCGGACCGGTCGAGGCCCGGCGGCGGGACGGCGCGCACCGACCATTCCGTGCCCATCGTCTGCCCCGCGAAGTCCCAGATCAGCTCCGAAGGCGGGCGGGTGGGCGCGCGGCCGTGGACCGGGATCAGCACCCGGTTCATGGGGCGCGGCACAGCATCGCCGCCCACGGTGACCGTGGGCGGCGCGCTGTGGCGATCACGAGGGCCGCCGGCGTGGGTCAGGGGAGGACTTCCAGGGCGCCGTTGTACTGGGCGTTGGCGGCCATCTGGTCGCCCTGCGCCGCGGTGCGGACCGAGGTGTTGATCCAGTACATGCCGGCTTCGGTCCAGGTGACGGTGAAGGAGCCGTCGGCGCCGGTGGTGACCGTCTGCTCGTCGGGATTGTCGCGATAGCGCGTGCCCCCGCGGGCGATGGTCACTTCCTGATTGGCCAGAGGCTGGCCGTCGCGGATGAATTTGAAGGTGGCGGCCTCGCCGGCGGCCAGCTCGTTCGGGTGGGTCACCGGGACTAGCT
>JAVHYH010000314.1:1319-2589 GCA_031119155.1 Brevundimonas sp. | reverse complement strand
AGCAGCGGCGCAGGAAGGCGTCGGGCAGCTCCTTCTCGTTGTTCGAGGTGATGACCACCACCGGCCGCACCTCGGCCCGGATGGTCTCGTCGATTTCCTGGACATAGAATTCCATCCGGTCCAGCTCCTGGAGCAGGTCGTTGGGGAATTCGATGTCGGCCTTGTCGATCTCGTCGATCAGCAGGACCGGCCGGACCGGAGAGGTGAAGGCCTCCCACAGCTTGCCCTTCTTCAGATAGTTGCGGACGTCGTGGACGCGCTCGTCGCCGAGTTGGGAGTCCCGCAGGCGGCTGACGGCGTCGTATTCGTAGAGGCCGTTGTGGGCCTTGGTGGTCGATTTGACGTGCCAGGTGATGAGGGGGGCGTTCAGCGCCTTGGCCATCTCATAGGCCAGCACCGTCTTGCCGGTCCCGGGCTCGCCCTTGATCAGCAGCGGGCGCTCCAGCGCGACGGCGGCGTTGACCGCGATCTTGAGGTCGTCGGTGGCGATGTAGTTCGACGTGCCTTCAAAACGGGACATGGCGGCTCCTGCGTATCGATTGAAAACGCCTAGCGAAGGCGGGGGCGGTTAACAACGATCATGTTGGGGGTGACCCTGTCAGGGCGAAAATGCCGAAACCCTGTCTTCCCGACACTCCCGACACATCGGGAAAGTGCACCCGGAAAAAATGGAGTGCACTTTTGTGCACTTTTTCGCGTGAGGCGGGGGTGTGCTGGATTGTCAAAGACCTGAGTGCGCGCAGCCTAGCAGGCCGATGCGTCGAAATTGGTCGTAGGGGGGGCGGCGGCTCACCTCTCCATCGCCCGTTCAAGGCGATGGGGAGGACAGATCGGCGCGTCAGCGTCGATCAGGAGGGGGCGGCGCAGGTGTGTGATGTTGTCCCGCCGACACCGGTGTTCGAGGTTCCTCCTGCCCTGACGGAGCCGCCCTCACCTGACCGCCGCCGACGCGCCGGTCTGTCCTCTCCATTCGCTTGAAGAGGCGAATGGAGAGGTGAGGCTGTGCCGATCGCGCGGGATGACAGGATCCACTGACAGGGTTTGGCAGGAATGGAAGGTGTCGGGAGTGGCGGCCCTACCCGCCCCGCCGGATCAGTTCATCCGCCAGATCGGCGGTCAGGTAGCCGTCCGCCAGCCGGTTGTTGGCGATCTGCCAGCGGCGCAGGGCGGCGCGGGTGTTGGCGCCGATGACGCCGTCGACGCCCTGGGTGTCGAAGCCGAGGTTGGTCAGGGCGCGGAGGAGGTTGGGTTGGTGGGCGGGGTTGTGAGC
>JAVHYH010000314.1:0-1309 GCA_031119155.1 Brevundimonas sp. | reverse complement strand
TGGTCGAGCCGCTGGGCGCCGATACGCTGGTCGCGCGACATCGGGGCGTCGGCGGGCCAGGCCTTCGACAGGGCGGGCTTGCCCTGGATGCCGTCGGCGGTCAGGCCGATGGCCAGCGCATAGCTGACCGAGTTGTTGTAGGCGCGGATGACATAGTGGTTCGGCAGGGCCAGGAAGGCCGGGCCGCGCGCGCCCTGCGGCAGCAGGATGGTGGCCTGTTCCGCCGCCTCGGCGGCGTTCGGCTGGCCGCCGGCGGCCAGGGTGACGCCCTTCGAGGCCCAGTAGCGCCAGTTGTGACGCTCGCCCTCGGCTTCGGCGTAGTCGAAGTTCGACGGCAGGGTGACTTCGTAGCCCCAGGTCTGTCCGCGCTTCCAGCCGGCCTGGGCCAGCAGGTTGGCGGCGGAGGCAAGGGCGTCGGCCTCGTCGCCCCAGATGTCGACGATCCCGTCATTGTCCTGATCGACGCCCAGACGCAGGTAGTTGTCAGGCATGAACTGGGTCTGGCCCATGGCGCCCGCCCAGCTTCCCTTCAGGCCCGCGCGCGACCGCTTGCCGTCCACGACGATGTCGAGGGCGTGCTTGAGCTGGCCCTCGGCCCAGTCGCGGCGACGGCCGTCGAAGGCGAGGGTGGCCAGCGAGCGGATGACGTCCTGGTTGCCCTGAACCTGACCGAAGGAGGATTCCTGGGCCCAGATGCCGACGAGGATTTCGGACGGCACGCCGTAACGCTGGACCACGGCCCACGGCACACGGTCCGTGCGCTGGCGCGCCTGGGCGATGCGGGTGGCGGTGACGGCGTTCTGGACATAGGCGCCGGCGGGGCGGCTGAATTCGGGCTGGTTGCGGTCCAGCCGGATGACGGAGGGATCGGGCGTCAGGCCCGCCATCTCGCGCTCGTACTGCGCCCGGCGGACGCCGCCGTGACGGGCGAGGAAGCCCTGCTTCCAGCCTTCGAACCCGGCCTGATCGACCACGGGCGAGGCCGGCTGGGCGGGCGTGGGCGTCGAAGGCGCTTCCGGCTGCTGCGGCGCGGGCGCCGGTGCGGGGGCGACAGGCGGCGCCTCCGGCAGCATGGGCGCGCAGGCGGCGACGGTTCCGAGCAGGAGGAGGCGGAGGCTGATACGCATAACCAAGAGTCTAGTGTCCCCACGGGCTGCGCCCTCATAACAAGTGCGCGAGTCTTTCGTTGGCCATAAAGCGCCCGAATGGAGAAAGCGTTGCCGTGACGCTCCCTGTTCAGCGTCATTAACCCATTTTGTTTTTGGTCTGGTGACCGCGCCGGGCGTATGCCGAACGCCGTCCTCTGATA
>JAVHYH010000077.1 GCA_031119155.1 Brevundimonas sp. | reverse complement strand
TTGTTGAAGGCCGACGAGCCCCAGCGCAGGAAGTTGTAGCGCTCGATGTTGCGCTCGTACTCGCGCTCGACGTTCTGGTTGAAGGCCTTGGCGGTGCCGAAATGGTCGACCATCACCGAGTGGTCGATGACCAGATCGACGGGGACCAGCGGGTTGATCTTGGTGGCGTCGGCGCCGAGCTTGGCCATCGCGTCACGCATGGCGGCCAGGTCGACGACCGCGGGCACGCCGGTGAAGTCCTGCATCAGGACGCGGGCCGGGCGGAAGGCGATCTCGTGCTCGACCGAGCCCTTGTTCTCGATCCAGGCGGCGACGGCCTTGAGGTCGGCCTCGGTGACCGAGACGCCGTCCTCGTTGCGCAGCAGGTTCTCCAGCAGCACCTTCATCGAGCGCGGCAGGCGGGAAATCCCGGCCAGACCGGCTTCCTCGGCGGCGGGAAGGCTGTAATAGGCGTATTTCTTGCGCCCGACGGAAAGGTCCTGGCGGGTCTTGAGGCTGTCAATCGACGGCATGGAGAGTCTTCCTCTGGTGTATGCCGCCCGACAATCCGGTTGCACGTTCGCGCGGTCGACGGCGGGACTCACAGGGTCCCGACGCGCGCGGCGGACGCCTGCTGCGGCGTTCGGGGATATAGCGATGGTTCCCTTGTCCGTCCATGAATCCATGACGCGAGAAGGGGTATTGATAGCGGCTCGCAACTGGGGCGGTTCCCGATGATCGCCGTCGAGGGTCTGGGCGTGTCGCGCGGCGAGCGGGTTCTGTTCCGGAACCTTTCGTTTTCCGTGGCTTCCGGCGAGGCCGTGGCCCTGACCGGAGCCAATGGCGCGGGCAAGACCAGCCTGCTGCGGACCCTGGCCGGCTTCCTGCGTCCCGACGCCGGAACCATCGCCTTCGCCGATATCGAGGCGGAGGAGGCGCGGGCGAAACACCTGCACTGGCTGGGTCATCTGGACGGGCTGAAGGGCGCGCGGCGGGCGCGTGACGAACTGGCGTTTCAGGCCCAGTGGCTGGGCGCGACCGCCGATGGCATCGCGGCGGCGGTGGACGTGCTGGCGCTGGAGCCCCTGCTGGACCTCGAGGTGCGCAAGCTGTCGGCCGGTCAGAAGCGACGGCTGGCCTTCGCCCGGCTGATCGCGGTTCAGCGCCCGATCTGGCTGCTGGACGAGCCGCTCAGCCCGCTGGACGCCCGCTGGCGCGCGGCGATGGGGGTGCTGATGCGGGCGCATCTGGACCGGGGCGGCTGCATCCTTGCCGCCGTCCACGATCCCCTGCCGATCCCGGCGCGGACGCTGGATGTCGGGGGCGCCGCATGAAGGCGCTGATGATCCTCTGGCGGCGCGAGCTGGCCCTCGCCTGGGCGGGCGGCGGCGGGCCGCTGCTGGCCTGCGGCTTCTTCCTGTGTTTGACCGTGCTGGTCCCGCTGGCCTCGGGCAGCGATCCGGCGGCGCTGAAACCGATCGCGGGCGGGATCGCCTGGGTGGCGCTGGCGGTGTCGTCGATCCTGTCGCTGGAGCGGCTGTTCGAGCGCGACTTCGAGGACGGGACGCTGGACCTGCTGGCGCTCGGCCCGGCGCCGCTGGAGCTGGCGGTGATCGCCAAGGCCAAGGCCCAGTGGCTGGCGGTCGGCTGGCCTCTGGCCGTGACCGCGCCGGTGGCGGCGATCACCCTGGGCCTGCCGGTCTCGCTGGCGCCGCTGGCCGCGCTGGCGGCCCTGATCGGCGGGCTCGGCTTCGCCCTGACCGGCGCGCTGGGCGCGGCGCTGGCGCTGGGCTCGAAGCGGGGCGGCCTGCTGATCGCCGTCGTCGTCCTGCCGCTGTTCATCCCGCCGGTGATCTTCGGCGCGGGCGCGCTGGAGCGGGCGGCCAACGGCCAGTCGCCGGGACCGGCGCTGGCCTTCCTGTGCGCCTATGTGCTGTTCGCCGGGGTGATCACCCCCTTCGCGGGCGCGGCGGCGATCCGCAACGCCCAGGGCTGATCGGCGTCAGGTCTCCGGCAGCGTCCGGATCCAGGCCTGCACCGCCGCTGTGTCCGTCATGTCGCCGCCGAAGGCGTGGACCGGCAGCTGGGGCTCGTTGTTGCCGCGCTGGCGACCGCGCCAGACCTTCATCGGAATGGCGATCTGGGCCAGCCCGCTCGGCAGGTCGTCATTGCGCACGTCCATGTAGACGGTGTCGGCCGAGGTCTCGCGTCCGACCTGGATCGCGCCGGCCGCCTTCCACAGGTCCACGGCGTCCAGACAAGCCGAGCCGCAGCCGGAGTCGGTCAGCACATAGACCGGGCCGCGCATCAGCTGCGGCGGGACGGGACGGGCCTGCTCGGGCGCCGATTGATCGTTGGCGTCCATCCAGTAGGGCCGGCCGGCCGCGCGGGCGGCGGTCATGCCGTCGATGATCCGCCGGGCCCAGTTGATCCGCTGGGCGTCCTCATTGGCCGCGGTCCATTCGTCGAAATAGCCCTGGATCGCCTTCAGATTGTCGTCCGAGGCCCGCCATTCGATGCCTTCGATGGCCGGCAACTGGTGGGCGATCATCCAGTCGTCGCCCCACAGGGCCTGGGCGATCAGCTCGCTCCAGTGGGAGGAGCCGCCGCCGTTGCCGCGCAGGTCCAGCACCACATAGGGGGCGGCGCGCAGCTCGGCCTGACGGGTTTTCATCTCGTCCATCAGCGGGGTCAGGGCGGTGTGGGCCGCAGTGCCGGGGTTGCCGTTAAACGAGGGGGCCGAGAACCACATCCCGCCGTCCTCCAGGGTGGCGAGGCCGAATTGATAGTCGCCCCGCGCCGAGGTCGCCCGCCGCCGCGCGGCCAGGTCGTCGGCTTCGATGCCGCGCCAGTTCAGCGTCCAGCTGCGGGTTTGTCCGTCGGCCTCGAACCGGCAGCTGCGCATCTCCGGCGTCCACGGGTTGGAGGCGTTCATAAACAGCCAGTCGCCGAACAGCACCTGCTGGGATTCCAGGAACCAGCGGCCCCGGAAGCCGCCGATCCGCTGTTCGGCCAGCCGGGCGGCGGAGACGCCGTCGCAGTCGATCAGCCGGGCGCCCAGCGGCGGGGTGTTCGCATCCGCCTCATCCCGGGCCAGAACGATCTGGTCGGCGCCCCGGTAGGCCGTCAGGAAGCCCGGCCAGCGGGTCGGAAAGCCGTTGGAGTCGTACAGGCCGATCTGCACATGGCCGTCGTCGAAGCTGGCGACATAGGCGCGCAGGGCCCACCACCAGCCGCCGGAATCGCCGGCCGTCTCCGCACGCTGCAGGGCGGTGGCCAGCCCGGTCTCGGCCTTGGCGCGGAATTCGGGGTTCAGCGCATCATGCGGCCCCGGATGGCTGTCCATGACGACGGCGTGCAGGGTGGTGACGTCTTCCCGCAGGGTCGCCGACCAGTCGCGCGGGGCATCGAGCTCCGGTCGGGTCGCCTCCGCCTCCTGCGCCTGGGCGGGCAGGGCGGCGAGACCGAGGGCGAGCATGGAGGCGGCGGCGAGCAGGCGTGCGGTCATCGGGTTCCCCTTCCGGTGTCTCATCGAGCGCTACCGTACGGGTTCCGGCGTGGCCACTTAAGCCTTCGTAATACGAGCCGGTCAGGCCTTCTTGACGAACTCGGTGCGCAGGACGAGGCCACGGACCTTCTCGACATTGGCCTCGATCTCGTCGGGGTCGCCGGTCAGGCGGATGTTCTTGACCATCGTCCCGCGCTTCAGCGTCACGCCGCCCGAGCCCTTGACCTTCAGATCCTTGATCAGGGTCACGCTGTCGCCGTCGGCGAGGATGTTGCAGTTGGAATCCTTGGTCACGTCGTCGGTCATGGTCCGTCCTCAGTCTGTGGGCGCCGGTCTGGCATGGCGAATGGCCAAGCTTCAAGTCACGCGGCGCCGGTCCGGCGAAAAACCCCAAGTAGCGTAACGCCGGATAGCTGATTAAAGACGCGGTTATGTTCGGCCTCGCCAATCCAGACCGGTTCGCCCGCTTCACCCGCCCGCTCGTGCCGGTGCTGTGGGTTGCGGCCGTCGTGCTGCTGCTGGCCGGGGTCTGGTTCAGCTTCGCCGCGCCCGAGGACTATCAGCAGGGCGACACGGTGCGGATCATGTTCGTCCATGTCCCGGCGGCCTCGGTCGGGCTGATGATCTATGGCGCGCTGGGCGTCTCCAGCTTCTTCGCCCTGGTCTTCCGTCACCCGCTGGCGGACGCCGCCGCCCGCGCCGCCGCCCTGCCGGGCGCGGCCTATACCCTGCTGGCGCTGGCGACCGGCAGTCTGTGGGGCAAGCCGATGTGGGGCAGCTGGTGGGAGTGGGGCGACGCCCGGCTGATGTCGGTGCTGGTGCTGTTCCTCTTCTACCTCGGCTACATGGCCCTGCGCGCCTCGATCGACGATGAGCAGAAGGCCGCCCGCGCCGCCGCCGTGCTGGGGCTGGTCGGCCTGATCAACCTGCCGATCGTGAAATTCTCGGTCGACTGGTGGAACACCCTGCATCAGCCGGCCTCGCTGATCCGGGCCGACGGGCCGTCGATGTCGGCGGTCTTCCTGATCCCTCTGCTGACCATGATGGCGGCCTATGTCGTGCTGTTCCTCGCGCTCTGGCTGACGGCGATCCGCACCGAGATCGTTCGCCGTCGCGTCGTGGCGATCCGCGCCCGCCGGGCTCTGGAGGCCTGATGATGCTCGATTTCGACATGGGCAAATACGCCGCCTACATCTGGCCCGCCTGGGGGATCAGCGCCGTGGTTCTGGCCGCCCTGGCCGCCCGCGCCGTCATCGCCGCCCGCCGCTGGAAGGCCGAACTGGCCAAGCTCGAAGCTGACCGTCCTCAAGTCGCACAAGGCGCGACAGGGCAAGAAAAATGAATCGCTGGTTCGCCGTTATTCCGCTGGTGGTTATCGCCGCCCTCTCGGTTCTGTTCATCGGCTGGTCGCTGAAGCGCGATCCGGCGGTGAAGCCGGACGCCATGGTCGGTCAGGCCGTGCCCGAGACCGTCCTGCCGATGCTGAACGGCGCCGAGGCCGGGCCGGGGCATGTGGATCTGAAGACGGCGGGCGTCGGGCGGCCGATGCTGGTCAATGTCTTCGCCAGCTGGTGCGCCCCCTGCCGGGTCGAGCATCCGAAGCTGATGGCGCTGAAGGAGCGCGGCGTCGCCGTCGTCGGCGTGGCCTGGAAGGATGACCCGGTCGCCACCCGCGCCTTCCTCGATGAACTGGGCGATCCGTTCTCGATGGTGCTGGTGGATCGCGAGGGGCGCGCGGGGCTGGATCTCGGCATCACCGGCGCGCCCGAGACCTTCGCGGTCGATGCGCAGGGCAAGATCGTCGCCAAATTCGCCGGGCCGCTGCTGGAGGACGCCGAGATCGAGCGTCTGGTGGCCGCCATGCAGGCGCCGCCGCGCCCGCTGCCGACCGCGACGACCCGCTAGAACCCTTGCAGGCAGGGCGTTAACCCTTTTTCGCGGGTTTTCATTAACCCTGTTGGAATGAGCGCGATTCGCCCGCCCGTTCCGTCGCCGCTGTTCCCGTCGCAGACGCCTCCGTCTCCGGCGTCGGGATCGCGTTCGGCCTTCTTCCAGGCGGCGCTGGCGGCCGCCTCGCCGTCGATCGCCGCCGCGGCGCCGGCCGTCATCGCGCCGACGATCCAGCGCGACACGCCTGTCCGCTCCGTCGCCCCGCGCGCCGCCGAGCCCGAAGCGGGCGAGCGTTTCAGCCGCCCGGGCAGCCTGCTCGACATCCGGGTCTGACCCCACCCGCCGGGCGCATCTGACGCGGCCCTCACGCGAAAATGACCGGCGCGTGTGCGGACGGCGTGATTAAGGTGTCCGCATGCGCACCTGGGGGTGGACATTCTCGATCGCGGTCGGCCTGACCGCGCTGCTCACGGCGGCCTCATCGGCCCAGCCGTCGGCGACGCGCGTGCGCCATCGCGCCGTGCCCGCCGAGCCGGTGGTGGTCGAGCTGTTCACCGCACAGGGCTGTTCCGGATGCCCGGAAGCCAACGCCCGGATCGAGACGGTGGCGGCCGAGCCGGGGGTCATCGCCCTGACCTACGCCGTGGACTACTGGGACTATCTGGGCTGGGCCGACACCTTCGCCCGTCCCGAGTTCGCCCAGCGCCAGCGCGACTATCGCCGCGCCCTGCGCATCCGCAACGTCTCGACGCCGCAGGTGGTGATCGACGGCCGTCGTCAGGCGCCGGCCAGCATCGAGGCCATCCAGGTCGCCATCGACGAGGAGGCGGCCCGCCGCGTCTTCCCGCCCGAGGTCGAGTTCCGCGAGACCGGCGACCGCGTCGGCGTCGGCTCGGGCCGCGCGCCGGTCGGCGGCGCCGAGGTGGTGGCGGTGGTCTATACGCCGGGTCCGCAGACGGTGGAGATCAGCGGCGGCGACAATCGCGGCCAGAAGGTCCGCCATGTGAACGTGGTGCGCTCGGTCAGCGTGCTGGGGCCGTGGACCGGCCGCCCGGTGCTGTACGCCCTGCCCGATCAGGCCGGTTCGGATCAGGCCGTGGCCGTGCTGGTCCAGGCGCGGGATGACCGCCGCATCCTGACCGCCGCCGTGCTGGACGCGCGCTGATCGGGCCCTTTTCCGGCGCCTGTCAGCTTCGGTCAGTATCCCTGTTCTCTCCCGCGCCCGCACAGTGCATGATCGGCCCCGAGACGTCGGGGCGTCGTCGCCCGGGGATATGCGCATGATCGGTCTGAAGCCTGTGCTGAAGGGGATGGCGGTCGCCGCCGTGCTGGCCGCGGCCGGCGCCGTCGCGGGCTTCAGTCCGGATCCCGAAGCCGCGATCACGCCCGAGGCGCGCGGCGTGGCCCAGGCCGTGACCGCCGCCGAACTGGCCGCCTGGGGCCGCGAGCGGGGCGACGCCGGCGCCCTGATCATGGCCGCCCGTCTGCTGTCCGAGGTGCCTGTGCGGCAGGGCGAGGGGCCGGAGCCGTTCCTCACCCCGGCCCGCCTGCTGGACGAGGCCGCGGCCCTGTCGGCGGGCAATCAACCCATCATCGACGCCATCGACCGCCTGCGCGAGCCGATGACGCGCGGCGTCCGCTCCTCGCCCTTCGGCGCCGGACCGGTGTTCACCGTCAAGCAACTGAGGGCCCGCGAGAGCTGGACCTTCGACGTCGACGCCCGCGCCGGCGAGGTGTTGCGCGTGGCCGCCATCGGCGACGGCGACACCGACATCGACCTGACCATCCATAACCAGAGCGGGGCCGCCCTGTGCCGTGACGGCTTCGGCGATCACTATCCGGTCTGCACCGTCTCCTCGCGGGCGGGCGGCAAGATGCGGGTGGCGCTGACCAATCGCGGCGATGTGCGGACCAGCATCCAGGTGCTCAGCAACTGATGCGGGGCGGGGGGCGGTTCTGGCTGGGGGTGCTGGCGGTCGCCGGCCTCCTGCTGGGCGCGCGTCAGGCCCCGCCCATCGCCGATACGCCCGAGACCCTGCGCGCCGAGGCCTTCGAGGCGGCGCAGTGGGCCATCGCCTCCGACGCCGCCGACGCCCTGGCGCGGGTTTCGGCCCGTTTCGCCCAGGGCGACGATGATCTCGGGCGTCTGGCCGAGGAGCGCGAGGCGCTGATCGTGCGCCGGGACCGTCTCGAGCGGGCGCTGGAGCGTCACTACGCCTCGACCGAGGCGGCCGATCTGGCGGCGCGGACGCAGGCGCAGTCGGAGTGGGAGGCGGCGACCGGTCGTCTGGCCACGCTGGACGCCGACATCGAGGCCCGCTTCCCCGCCTATTCCGAACTGACCAGCCCGCGCGCCCTGTCGATCGCAGAGACCCAGCAGCTCCTGCGGCCTGACGAGGGACTGCTGCTCGTCTTGGTCAATCCCGAGGCGACCTATGTCTGGGCGATCACGCGCGAGAAGGCGGCCTGGACCCGGTCCGAGGCGATGGACGAGGCCCGGCTGAAGGTCACGGTCGACAAGCTGCGCCTGTCGCTGAGCGCCACCGCCGCGCCGCGCGGCGACGATATCGACCCCACCCTGTTCGCGGGGCGGCAACCGACGCCCTTCGACCGCACCGAAAGCTGGCGGCTGTATTCCGAACTGGTCCTGCCGGTGGAGGAGACGTTCAAGGACAAGCGGACCCTGATCACCGTCACCACCGGCGTCCTGTCCACCCTGCCGCTGTCTGTGCTGGTGACCGCGCCGCCGCAGGGCAATGACGCCGATCCCGCCGCGCTGGGCGCGACGCCCTGGCTGGCGGACCGCTATGCGATGGCGGCCCTGCCGGCGGTGTCCAGCCTGCGGTCGCTGCGCTGCTATCTGGTCCGCGATCCGGCGGATCGAAGCGCCGGCTGTCCGCCCGGCCTGGCCCCCGCCTCGCGCAACGAGCCGAGGATCGAGCCGCTGCGGCTGGCGGCCTTCGGCGCCCCCCTGCTGGCGGGCGCCCCGGCGGATCCCACGCGCGGCGCGGCGGCGGCGGACACGGTGATGAACGGCCCGCTGGCCGACGTCAGCCGGCTGAAGGCCCTGCCGTATCTGCGCGGCTCGCGGCTGGAGCTGGAGACGCTGAAGGCCCGCTATCCGGACTCGGTGGTCCGTATCGGGGCCGAGGCCACGGAGCGGGCGGTGCGCCGCGCGGACGCCGACGCCCTGTCACGGGCGCGGTTCGTGGTCTTCTCGACCCACGGTCTGATGGCCGGATCGGCGGCGGCCGAGCCCGGTCTGGTCATGACGCCGCCCGATCAGGCGACCGAGGCGGACGACGGCTATCTGAGCGCCTCGGAGGCGGCGCAGCTGAAGCTGAGCGCCGAGTTCGTCGTCCTGTCCGCCTGCAACACCGCCGCCTCCGACGGACGGCCGGGCGGGGAGGGGCTGTCGGGTCTGGCCCGCGCCTTCTTCTACGCCGGGGCGCGGTCGGTGCTGGTGTCGCACTGGGAGGTGTCGGACGCGGCCACCACCACCCTGATCACCGCCGCCTTCGCCGATCTGGACAGCCATGCGGTCAGCGATCCGGGCGTGCGCGCCCGTGCGCTTCAGGCCGGCCAGCGCGCCGTCCGCGCCGAACGCCGCTGGGCCCACCCGGCCTACTGGGCGGCGTTCACGCTCGTGGGGGAACCGGGCTAGGTTCTGGGTTCTGGGTTCCAGGTTTTAGGGGAAGATCGTCCCTTCCCTGAAACCTGACCCCTAAAACCTGAAACCTCCCTCAGGCTCCCGCCTTCCGCGCAAACGCCCAGGCCGCCTCCGACAGCGCCGGCACCTGCGCCGCCATCGACTTCGCCTGGGGCGAGGCGGCGGTGCCGTCGCGGACGCGGCCGGCGATGCCCTGACAGATGGCCGCCAGCCGGAACAGGTTGTAGGCGAACAGCCAGTCGAGGTTTGACGGCGGCGGGGCGCCGGTCTTTTCGGAGTAGCGGGCGACCACCTCTTCCACCGACGGAATGCCCAGCGCCTGCAGGTCGGCGCCGGCCAGACCGTTGCGCACGCTTGCCGGAATGGCCCAGGCGATCAGCAGATAGGAGAAGTCGGCCATCGGATCGCCGAGGGTGGACAGCTCCCAGTCCAGCACGGCGCGGACCTCAGCCCGGTCCGGAGCCAGGATCATGTTGTCGAGGCGGAAGTCGCCGTGGACGATCCGCGTCGGGCCTTCCGGCGGCAGGGTGGCGGGCAGGAAGTCGATCAGCCGGTCCATGGCCGGGATCGGATCGATCTCCGACGCCCGGTACTGCTTGGTCCAGCGCCCGACCTGCCGCTCGAAATAGTTGCCCGGCTTGCCGTAGTCGCCCAGCCCGATGGCGGCCGGATCAAAGCGGTGCAGGGCCGCCAGCGTATCGACCTGCGCCTCATAGATGGCGCGGCGTTCGGCGGGCTCCATGCCGGGCAGTTTCAGGTCCCACAGCACCCGGCCCTCGACCTTGTCCATGACGTAGAACATCGAACCGATGACGGCGTCTTCGGTGCACAGGGCGTAAGGGCGGGCCACGGGATAGCCCTGCCGGTGCAGGGCCGAGATGACGGTGAACTCGCGATCCACCGCATGGGCGCTGGGCAGCAGCGTCCCCGGCGGCTTGCGGCGCAGCACATAGGTGCGGCCCGGGGTGGACAACTCATAGGTCGGGTTGGACTGGCCGCCTTTGAACTGGCGCACGGTCAGCGGCCCGGCGTAACCCTCGACGTTCGCCGCCAGCCAGGCGCCGAGCGAGGCCTCATCGAGGGCGTATCGGGGATCGACCTCGCGGGTGCCTGAAAAGGTCGCCTGCGGGTCGTTCTGCGGGGCGTCGTCAGAGGGCGTCTGGGTCATTGCGCGGCGATGATGGCGGCCTTCACGGCGCCGCGCCAGCCCTTCAGCAACCGCGCGCGTTCTTCCGCCGCCATGCGGGGCCGCCAGACGGCCGGAGCCTCGGCGGACGCTGCGTCAAGCGTGTCGATCAGGCCGCACCCCAGCGCCGCCAGCTTGGCCGCGCCCAGCGCCGTCATCTCCTGGAAGGCCGGTCTCTCGACCGTGACATCGCAGATGTCGGCGACGAACTGCATGGCGAAGGCGTTGGCGGTGACGCCGCCGTCCACCTTCAGCACCGACAGGGTCGGCGCCCCGTCCTTGCCCAGGGCGTCGAGCAGGTCGTGGGTCTGGTAGGCGAGGGATTCCAGCGCCGCCCGCACCATGTGGGCCGGGCCGCTATCACGGGTCAGGCCGACGATGGTCCCGCGCGCCTCCGGCTCCCACCAGGGCGCGCCCAGACCGGTGAAGCCCGGAACCAGATAGACGCCGCCATTGTCCTTCAATCCCTGCGCCATCGCCTCGGACTGGCGCGATTCCGAAATCACCTTCAGCCCGTCGCGCAGCCACTGGATCGCCGATCCGGCCGAGAAGATGGAGCCCTCCAGCGCCCAGGCCGCCGTCCCCTGCGCTTCATAGCCCAGCGTCCCGAGCAGCCGGGTGGAGGAGGTCACGGGCTCGGCCCCGACATTGGCCACCAGAAACGCGCCGGTGCCATAGGTGATCTTGGCGTCACCGGCGTTGAGCGCGCCATGTCCCACAAGCGCGGCCTGCTGGTCTCCCGCCGCCCCGTGGATCGGCAGGGCTGCGCCGAACAACGAGGGCTCACTTTCGCCCAGATGATCGGCGCAGCCCCGAATTTCGGGCAGTCCCGTCATCGGGACATTGAACAGCTCTGCCAGTTCCGGCCTCCACTGGCGGGTTCGCAAGTCCATCAGGGAGGTGCGGCTGGCGTTGGTGGCGTCGGTGACGTGGCTGACGCCGCCGGTCAGCTTCCAGATCAGCCAGCTTTCGATGGTCCCCAGCTTGACCTCGCCCTTTTCGGCCCGCGCCCGCGAGCCGGGCACGGCATCCAGCAGCCAGGCGAATTTCGAGGCCGAGAAATAGGGGTCGAGGATCAGGCCGGTCGCCGCCTGCACCTCGGGCTCATGCCCGGCGGCGGCCAGTTTCGCCGTGGCGTCGGCGGTGCGTCGGTCCTGCCAGACGATGGCGCGGTGCAGGGGCTCGCCCGTGGACGCGTCCCAGATCACCGAGGTCTCGCGCTGGTTGGTGATGCCGATGGCGGCGAACCGCCCGACCCCGCCCGCCTTGCGCACCACCTCGCGGCAGGTCTGCAGGGTCGCATCCCAGATCTCGGCGGCGTCATGCTCGACCCAGCCGGGATGGGGGAAATGCTGCGCCAGCTCGATCTGGCTGACGGCGACGGGGCGCAGACCCCCGTCATCGGTGCGACCAAAGGCGATGGCCCGCGTCGAGGTCGTGCCCTGATCGATGGCGAGGATGAGGCTCTTCATGTGGGGAGGTTAGACCGGGGACGAGCGGGAATGTAAGGGAGGGCTATGCACACAGCCTCCTTCGAAGGCGTCCGCGACGCCGCCCGCCAGCTCGACGGTCTTGCCGTCCGCACGCCCCTGATTGAGAGCCCGGCGCTGAACGATCATCTGGGTGGCCGGGTGCTGCTGAAGGCCGAGAACCTGCAGCGAGCCGGGGCCTTCAAATTCCGCGGCGCTTACAACCGGATCAGCCGGCTGACGCCCGACGAGCTGGGGCGCGGCGTCGTGGCCTATTCCTCGGGCAACCATGCCCAGGCGGTGGCCTGCGCGGCGAAGATGATGGGAACCTCGGCCATCATCGTCATGCCCGCCGACAGTCCGAAGGTGAAGGTCGAGGGCGTCATCGGCTTCGGCGGCGAGGTGCGTCTGTACGACCGCTACACCGAGAGCCGCGAGGACATCGGCGAGGAGATCGCGGCCACGCGCGGCAGCGTTCTGGTCCGCCCCTTCGACGACCCCTTCGTCATCGAGGGGCAGGGCACGGTGGGGCTGGAGATCGTCGAGCAGGCGCAAGCCGTCGGGGCGAGTATCGACCAGCTGCTGTGCGGCGCCTCGGGCGGCGGACTGATCGCGGGCGTCAACCTGTCGATGGCCGCCCTCCTGCCCGAGGTCCCGGTGATCGGCATCGAGCCGCGGGACTACAACGACACCCAGCTGTCGATGGCGGCGGGCGAGCGCCTGACCCACGCTCCGGCCCAGGGCACCATCTGCGACGCCCTGATGACCGACCGCCCGGGCGAGCTGACCTTCCCGATCAACCGCCGCCTCTCCCGCGTCGAGACCGTCTCCGACGCCGAGGTCGCCGAGGCCGTTCGCTACGCCTTCCGGGTGTTGAAACTGGTGGTCGAGCCGGGCGGCGCCGTGTCGCTGGCGGCGCTGCTGGCCGGCAAGGTCGAGGCGAAGGACCGCACGACGGCGGTGGTCCTGTCCGGCGGCAATGTGGACCCGTCGCTGTTCAGCGAGATCATCGAGGGCCGGTTCGAGGCGAAGTGAGGGGCGGCCAGAGTCGCCACTCCCGACACCTTCCATCCCTGCCAAACCCTGTCATCCGACCCTGCCATCTTGGGCAGGCGGCCCGGCCTCACCTCTCCATCGCCCGTTCAAGGCGATGGGGAGGACAGATCGGCGCCTTCGCCGATCAGGAGGGGGCGGCGCTGGCGGTGGGTGAGTGTCCGCCGACACCGGTGTTCGAGGCGTCTCCTGCCCTGACGGAGCCGCCCTCACCTGACCGTCGCTGGCGCGCCGGTCTGTCCTCTCCATTCGCTTGCGGGCGAATGGAGAGGTGATCCGCGACCACACGACCAATTTCGACGCACCGCCCCTCTACACTCCTGCCTTCGGGTCATTGACAATCCAGCACGCCCCCTTCCCGCGCACCGCCCCCATGTGTCGGGAGTGTCGGGAAGACAGGGTTTCGGCATTTTCGGCTGACAGGGTTCGGCTCCCCCTCAAGGAGGGGCTTTCGATCCCGGACCTGCCCGGCTAGCGTGACCTCAAAACCGGAGGAAACCATGCCCAAGCCGTCAGACCTGCAGTCGCTCATCGGGACCGAGATCGGCGTCTCCCGCTGGTTCCTCGTGGATCAGGCCAAGATCGACGCCTTCGCCGACACGACCGAGGACTGGCAGTTCATCCATGTGAACCCGGAGCTGGCCAAACAGACCCCGTTCGGCGGGACCATTGCGCACGGCTTCCTGACCCTCAGCCTCGCCTCGGCCATGTCCTATGACTGCGTGCAGCCGCTGGACGGGGTGGTGATGGGGGTCAACTACGGCTTCGACAAGCTGCGCTTCCTCGCCCCAGTGCCCGCCCGCTCGAAGATCCGGGGCCGCTTCAAGCTGTTG
>JAVHYH010000313.1 GCA_031119155.1 Brevundimonas sp. | reverse complement strand
CCGCCCAGACGGGCGAAGATGGAGATCAGCGAGGCGCCGAAGCCCAGCGCGACCAGACCGTCGATGACCTCGCGGCTGGTGTTCTCCAGCCCCAGACCGGCGGTCAGCAAGGCATAGTAGCCCGCCACGCCCAGCAGGGCGCCGCCCGCCACGAACATGCCGGTGATGGCGCCCGAGCGGAAGGCGAGGTCCAGACCCTTGGCCAGACCCTCCGACGCGGCCTGGGCCGTACGGACGTTGGCGCGGACCGAGATCAGCATGCCGGCGAAACCGGCCGCGCCCGAAAGCACGGCGCCGATCAGGAAGCCGAGGGCGGCCCATTCGCCGATCAGCAGGTAGGCGGCGATCAGGATGACGACGCCGACCATGCCGATGGTCATGTACTGGCGACGCAGATAGGCGGACGCTCCCTCCTGGATGGCGGCGGCGATCTCGCGCATGCGGTCGTTGCCGGTGGGAGCTTTCATCAAGGCGGCGGTCTGGATTGCTCCGTAGAGAATCCCGAGGCCGCCTGCGGCTATGACAAGCCACAGATAGTTAGACATGGCGTTTCCAAACCCTGTGTGTAGGGCGCCCGGACCCTTGGCGCGGCGGGCGTTTTCGCCTCTCTCCGCCTTCCGGTCCCCCCGTGCGCAACGGCGGCCTCAAGGGCTGCCCTTGGGGATAACGGAAGGATGCTGCCAAATGCGTCGGAGTGACGCAACAGGGTAAGGTGAACGCTGTTAGGCTGCGCGCATACCGGTGCGCCAGCGGGGCGCCTGGCTGATGATCTCCACCCGGGCGACAGAGCCGCGGCCGCAGATCGTCGCCGCCGAGCGGATCAGGCTGGCCGACATGGCGTTCCCGTCGATCCGGGTCCAGTCATCGGCCACGACGAAGGGCGTGCGGTGGGCGGCGCGGACAAGGGCGTCGCGGAGATAGGCTTCCTTGCCCCGCATGCTCTCGATCGTGGCCGAACCGCCGAGGTGCAGGCGCATCGAGACGAAGACGTAGTTGCGGATGCGACCGCCGGAGATGACCGGCAGGCCCACCCCGGAGATGTTGACCGAGGCCCCGCCCGAGGGCTTGTCCTCGGACGCGGCGGCGGACGAGGCGACCGCCACGGCGGGCAGGACGGCGGCGGCAGAGATGAGATCGCGACGGCGCATGGCCGTATGCCTAACCGCCACGCCTTGAGATTTCGTTGCTCTCAGCGGTGGCTGAAGCCGGGGGCCGATATCTCGACCGGCTTGCCGGCGAAGCGGGCGGTGACGCCCCTGCCCTCGGTCACCCGGCCCAGACAGGTCAGCCAGATGTGGCGGCGCTCGGCCTCGCGGCGCAGGGCGGGCTCGTCCTTGGCGGCGGCGGTGAATGCGATCTCGTAGTCGTCGCCGCCGGTGGCCAGACGCTCCAGCGCCGCCTCCTCGTCCACGCGGGTGGCGAACCAGGCCTGGCCGGCGGGCGACAGGGGGGTGACTTCCAGATCGATGTCGATGCCGACGCCGCTGGTCGAGGCGATATGGCCGAGGTCGGCGATCAGGCCGTCGGACACGTCCAGCGAGGCCGTGGCCATGTCGCGGATGACGTCGGCGAAGATCAGGCGCGGCAGGGGAGCGCGGTAGTGATCGACCAGCGCCATCAGCCGCTCCGGCTCCAGCGTCAGCTTCTCCTGCGCCGCCTGCAGGCCCAGCCAGCCGTCGCCGATGAAGCCGGTGACGAAGACCAGATCGCCGGGCCGGGCGCCGCCGCGGCTGACGGTGCGCCCTTTGGGAGCCCAGCCCATCAGGGTGGCGGAGAAGGTCGCGGGACCGGGCGTGACGACCGTGTCGCCGCCCAACAGGGCGACGCCGAACGCCTTCTGGTCCCGGGCCAGACCCTCGACGAACAGCTCGCGCTCGGGCCAGCCGCAGCGTTCGGACCAGCCGCAGGACAGCAGATAGCCGAACGGCTCGGCGCCCTTGGCGGCCAGATCGGACAGGTTCACCCGCAGCAGCTTCTGCGCCACCGTGTCCAGCGGATCGGTGGGCAGGAAGTGGACGCCCTCGACGATGGTGTCCTTGGTCAGGACCAGATCATAGCCGGGGCGGGTCGGCAGGACGGCGACGTCGTCCTTCAGGTCCCGGGCCCATTCGGGATGGGCCAGCGGGGCGAACAGCCGCCGGATCGTCTCGAACTCACCGGCGACGTCGATCCCTGCCATTCAGCTCAGCCGCGCACATCCCGGGCGACGCCGTCCAGCGCCGCATTGACGAACTTGGCCTCCGACTCGTCGAAGAAGGCCTTCGCCAGCTCGACGTATTCGTCGATGATGATTTCCTTGGGCACATCGCGGCTGGCGGTCAGTTCCCAGACGCCGGCGCGCAGCAGGGCGCGCAGGGTCGAATCGAGCCGCTCCATCCGCCAGTTCGAGGCCAGACGGGCCTTCACGGCTTCGTCGATGGTCCGTTGCTGGCCGACGACGCCGCGCACGATGTCGGCGAAATAGGCCTCATCGGCCTCGGCCAGAGGTTCGCCCTCGATGTCGGCGTCGAAGCGGTGGTTCGAGAACTCGGTGATGACGGTGTCGACGCCCTCCCCGGCCAGCTCCATCTGGTAGAGCGCCTGGACGGCGGCGAGGCGGGCGACAGTG
>JAVHYH010000312.1:444-2612 GCA_031119155.1 Brevundimonas sp. | reverse complement strand
GTCCGGACGGATCTCCTTGGCCAGCCGAACGCCTTCGCCGGCCGTCCCCGCCTCAACCGCCGAGAATTCCTCGTGCAGCTGCAGCTGTTCGGCCAGCGCCCCGCGCAGGTCGTTGTCGTCGTCGATGATCAGGAGGGTCTTGCGTTGCGCCATGCGCTCAGGATGCACCGCTGCGCCGCACGGTCCAACCCCCCAACGGCCCTATCGGGCGCCGAACAGCGCCGAACCGACCCGCACGGAGGTGGCGCCGAAGCGGATGGCGGTTTCGAAGTCGCCGCTCATGCCCATCGAAAGTTGAGTGAGCCCGTTGCGCTCGGCGATCTTCGCCAGCAGGGCGAAGTGGGGACCCGGCGGCTCGTCCGCCGGAGGGATGCACATCAGGCCTTCCGGCTGCAGGCCGAAGTCGCGGCGCACGGCCGTGATGAAGGCGTCGGCCTCCAGCGGAGCGACCCCGGCCTTCTGCGGCTCCTCGCCGGTGTTGACCTGCACATAGAGCCGCGGGGCCCGCCCCGCCTTGGCGATCGCGTCAGCCAGGGCGCGCGCCAGGCTTTCGCGGTCGAGGGTCTCGATCACGTCGAACAGGGCGACGGCCTCGCGCGCCTTGTTGCTCTGCAGCGGCCCGATGAGACGCAGCTCCAGCCCCGACTAGAGGCCCTGACGCCCGGCCCAGCGGCCTTGCGCCTCCTGCACGCGGTTTTCGCCGAACACGCGCTGGCCTTCGGCGAGCACATCGGCGATGCGATCGTCCGGCTGTTGCTTGGAGACGGCGGTCAGGGTCACATCGCTTGGATCGCGGCCAGAGGCCCGGGCGGCCTTTTCGATGCGGGCGAGGATTTCGGCGCGGTGGGACATCAGGCGGATCAACTGAGACGGGCGGCGGCGACGCTAGGCCGATGCGCCGCGAAGACAAAGCGTTCAGGGGGCTCAAAGTCCTCAAAGCGCCTGCCGACCCTGCTCTTCTTCACCGATCCGGTCCGCACCCCCGATCCGGTCGCCGTCGCGGAGCGCCTGCCGCGCGGGACGGGGATCGTGTTTCGCGCCTTCGGGGCGTCCGACGCGGTGATCACCGGGCGCCGCCTGGCGAAGATCGCCCGACGGCGCGGGCTTACGCTTCTGGTCGGCGCCGACCCGGACCTCGCCGCCGCCATCGGCGCCGACGGCCTGCATCTGCCCGAGCGGTTGGCGGCCCGCGCCGTGCGCCTGCGCCGGTCGGGCTGGATCGTCACCGCCGCGGCCCATTCGCTGACGGCGGCCCGGATCGCGGCGCGGGCGGGCGTCGACGCCGTCGTCGTCTCGCCGGTGTTCGCCAGCAACAGCCCCTCGGCCGGTCGGCTCCTCGGTCCGGTGCGGTTTTCGAGCCTGGTGCGAGGGATCGGAGCGCCGGCCTATGCGCTGGGCGGAATCACGCCGCGCACGGCGCGCAGAATCGCAGCCTCAGGCGCGATCGGCCTGGCGGCGGTCGAAGCCTTGGCCTCGTAGGGGTCTTAGAACTTGAAGGCGGTTTCCAGCCGGACGCGCGGGGCGACCGGCTCGGGCTTGCGCGGCGCGGGCGCCAGGTCGCTGCGGGCGTCGACACCGGCCGAGGCGCCGACGCGGACGTTCGGCGTGACCTTGAAGTAGGCGCCGGCCTGGACGTCCTTGAGCTGCATTTCGCGATAGGCGGGCTGGTCGAGGTCGAGCTTCAGGCCCCAGCGGCCCTTGTCGGCGTCGAACTGCAGCGTCTGGCCCGGACCCAGCGGGGTCTGCTTGGCGAAGTCGCCCTTCACGGTGAAGTCCGCCGCGGCCTTGGGCTTGGCGGCCGCCTGGGTCGACTGGGCGTGCGCCATCGACGCCGATCCCAGGAGGATCGCCGCCGCCGCCATCGCCTTCAGTGTCCGACCTTGCGACACCACTCGTCTCCACCAGCACATACAGCGGAACGCCCCCGCGCCCCGTGACACCCAAAGGTAGGGCGTCCGTTGGGGCGATTAAAGCGTTCGCTTCCTTGGGGTCAACGCCTGAACGGAGCGAAGCGTAACGGCGGGCGCCGATTCCATGAGCGCCTGTGGCGAGAAGGCCACGCGTCCCCGTCGCGATTTCGAGTTGGACGCAGCGCGACCATGTTATAGACCCCGGCCGGGGTGCGGCGTCGCCGAAACGCGCAAACGCGCGTGGCGAAACGATTGGAG
>JAVHYH010000312.1:0-434 GCA_031119155.1 Brevundimonas sp. | reverse complement strand
ATGCCTCTGGTTTACGGGCCTTTTGTGCGGACGGCGCTGCGGCGCGGCGCCACCGGCGCCCTGTTGCTGGCGACGATTGGCCTGTCGGCCTGCGGCGCGGTTTCGGCGATCAACCCGTTCGACAACAATGACGCGCCCCGCGCGGTGGCCCAGCGCGACGCCGGCGACAGCGCCCTTGGCGTCAACAGCTACCTGTGGCGGGCCACGCTCGACACGCTCTCGTTCATGCCCCTGGCCTCCGCCGACCCGTACGGCGGCGTGGTGATCACCGACTGGTATGTGAACCCCGAGAAGACCGACGAGCGCTTCAAGGCGACCGCCTACATCCTCGACACCCGCCTGCGCGCCGACGGCCTCAACGTCACGGTGTTCAAGCAGGCCCGCGGCGCCGACGGAAACTGGGTCGACAGCCCGGCCTCGGAACAGACCGAGGC
>JAVHYH010000076.1 GCA_031119155.1 Brevundimonas sp. | reverse complement strand
TCTGCTGGCGCGCCTCGATGCCGATCACCGACTGGAACTCGCGCACCAGCTCCGGATAGGGATGCGGGCCGGCGGCGGTGCCGATCAGATAGTAGGTGTCCTCGACATTGGTCACCCAGTCCCGCATCGCCTCGTTCATCGCGTCCTTCAGCGTGCCGCGACCCGAGGTCACCGGCACCACCTCGGCGCCCAGCAGCTTCATGCGGAAGACGTTGGGCGACTGCCGCTCCACGTCTGTGGCGCCCATATAGACGATGCATTTCAGGCCGAAGCGGGCGCAGACGGTGGCGGTGGCCACGCCGTGCTGGCCGGCGCCGGTCTCGGCGATGATCCGGGTCTTGCCCATGCGCATGGCCAGAAGGATCTGGCCCATGCAGTTGTTCACCTTGTGGGCGCCGGTGTGGTTCAGCTCGTCGCGCTTGAACCAGATGTCCGCGCCGCCGTGATGCGCGCTGAGGCGCTCGGCGAAATACATGGGGCTGGGACGGCCGACATAGTCGGTCAGGAAGCCGTCGAGCTCCGCCTGGAAGGCCGGATCGGCCTTGGCCGCCTCATAGGCGTCATTCAGCTCGTGAATGAGCGGCATCAGGGTCTCGGCCACGAACCGGCCGCCGTAGGGGCCGAACCGGCCCTCGTCGTCGGGGAAGTTGTAGCTGTTCGGGAGGATGGCGTTCACGGCGAGGTCTCGGGGGAGCGATCAATCGGTCGGAAAGGTGCTGAGGAAAGCGCCGATCAGGGCCGCGTCCTTAACACCCGGCGCGCTTTCCACGCCAGAGGACACGTCCACGAGGGGAGCGCCCGTGATCCGCACCGCCTCGGCGACATTGGCGGGGGACAGGCCTCCAGCGAGGAACCACGGCCGCTCGAAGAACCGTCCGGCCAGCAGGGTCCAGTCGAATACGGCCCCGACTCCGCCGGGCAGGGTTGAGCCCTCCGGCGGCTTGGCGTCGAACATCAGATGATCCGCGACCGGAGCCCATTCCGATGCCTTGTCGATGTCGGCGGCGGTGCGCACCGACAGGGCGCGGATGATTCCGGCGCCGGTCAGGCTGCGGACCTGGGCCGCCCGCTGCGGCGTCTCCGAGCCATGCAACTGGATCAGGTCCGGTTTGAGGATCAGGGCGATCTCGGTCAGCAGGGCGTCGTCGGCGTCGACGGTGACGGCCACGACCTTGGCCCTGCCCCGCGCGCGCTCGAACAGGGTGGCGGCATGCAGCGGGGCGATGTGGCGAGGGCTTTTCGGGAACACCACGGCGCCGACAAAGGCCGCGCCGCCGCTCAGGGCGGCGTCGAGGGTGTCAGGCGTGGTCAGTCCGCAGATCTTGGCCCGGGTCATACAGGGGCGGTGCGCCCGTCACGGGCAGGGGTCAAGGCCGGTACAGGTCCGCGTCCGGATCAGGTTTTCCCCGTAGCGCCGAGGACACGATCTGGCTGGCGATGACGGAATAGGTGATGCCGTTGCCGCCGAAGCCCATCACCGCCCAGCCATGCTGCATGTCCGGGACAGGGCCGATGGAGGGCAGGCCGGTGCTGCTTTCACCAAAGGCGCCGGCCCAGCTGTAGTCGATCTCGAACTCGACGGTCGGCAGGAGACGTTCGAGCTTGCGGGCGATGGTTTCGCATTTCCGCTTCAACCTGGCCGGATCGGCATGGGCGGTGGGCGAGGCTTCATCCTCGCCACCGACGATCAGCCGTCCGTCCCGGCTCATTCGGAGATACAGGTACGGGTCCGACGCCTCCCAGACGAGCGTCTCCCTCAGCCAGCGCGGGCAGGGCGTGCGCGGCTTTGTCGCCAGCGCCCAGGTGGAGGTGACCTCGGCGCCCGGCGTCGGCACGCCCTGGGGAAATTCATAGCCGCAGCAGAAGATGACGGCGCCCGCTCGCACCGGCTGATGACGGTCAGTCAGCAGGGTGACGCCGTCGGGGTCGCTGACCGCCTCCACCACCTCGACCGGCGAATAGATGCGCGCGCCGTCCGCCGCCGCGCGGCGCAGGAGGCCCGCCGCCAGCCGGGCCGGATCGCCACTGGCCGAGCCGCCGCTGAGGATGGCGCCGGTGCGGTCGATGCCGAACCGTTCGCGCAGGTCGGCCGGGCCGATATAGCGGCTGTCGAGGCCCAGCGTCGCGCGCGCTTCGGCTTCGGCTGAAAGCGCCCGATGGCCGTACTCGTCGCCGGCCAGATACAGGGTCTCCTTGTCGTGCAGACCACAGACGATCCGGTCGTCGGCGACGATCTGTTTCAGATCATCGATAGCGCGGCGGGATCGCAGATACGCGCGCTTCGCCTTCGCCGCGCCGATCCGGTCGGACAGGGCGGTCAGGGGCAGGTCGATCTCCCACTGCAGCAGGGCGGTCGAGGCGATGGTGGAGCCCATTAGCGGCGGGCGACGGTCCAGCACGGCGACGGAATGATCCCTGGCCAGCTCCCGGGCCATGAAGGCGCCGCTGATCCCGGTGCCGACGATGGCGACGTCCACGCTGATCGCGTCGTCCAGCGGGCGTGTTGGCACGCCGAGGCCGGGGCTGTCGGCCCACAGGGACCGGCCGGTCCGCAAATCCCGTTTGATCGTGGCGCCGGTCATCGGTTCTCCGTCGAAGCGGAGCCTTAGCGAGCGTGGAACGGTGCGGTTCCGTCAGCCGGCGAAGATGGCGTCGATCTCGTCCGGGGTGAGCAGCCGCCATTCGCCCGGCTTCAGGTCGTCCGGCAGGGACAGGCCGCCCAGTCGTTCGCGGTGCAGGGCTTCGACGTGGTTGCCGACGGCGGCGAACATGCGGCGCACCATGTGATAGCGGCCCTCGGTGACCGAGACGCGCGCCTCGGTCGGGGAGAGGATTTCCAGCCCGGCGGGCTTCAGCGGGCGGTCGTCGTTCTCCAGCATCAGTTCGCCGGAGGCGAACAGGGCGATCTCGGAGCCGTCCAGCGGACGCGCCAGCTGCGCCCGATAGATCTTGGCCACATGCTTCTTCGGCGAGATGACCCGGTGCAGCAGGTCGCCGTCGTCGGTCATCAGCAGCAGACCGGACGTCTCCTTGTCGAGCCGCCCGATGGTCGAGATGGCCGGGTCGCGACGCCGCCAGCGGTGGGGCAGGACGTCATAGACCAGCGCCCCGTCCTCCTTGTGCGAACAGGTCATGCCCAGCGGCTTGTGCAGCAGGATGACCACGCCCTGCGGCGGGTCCAGCGACTCGCCGTCGATCTCCATCCGCGTCGGAAGGTCCGGGGTGACGGGAATGCGCTTCGAGACATCGGTGATGTCCACGCCGTCCAGAACGATGCCGCCCGCCCTGCCCATGCGCGCCATCTCGGCGCGCGAGCCGTAGCCCAGCGAGCCGAGCAGCTTGTCCACGCGGCTGGTCGGGACCTTGGCGGGTTTCACTTCACGGCCTCATAGACCTTGTAGCCACCGAGGTCGGCGGCCTTGGTCACGCGCTTGAAGGCGTCGTTGAGATCGGCCTCGTAGGGCAGGTGGCGGTTGGCGACCAGCCACAGGGTTCCGCCCTTCTTCAGCATGCCGGCGGCCTGCCGGATGAAGGTCTGACCCAGCCGCTTGTCCTCGGCGCCGCCGTCGTGGAAGGGCGGATTGGTGACGATGAAGTCGAGGTCGCCCTCGGTCGGCAGGGTGCGGACATCGGCCTGTTCGACGGTGACGCGGGGGTCTTCGACGTTCCTGCGGGCCATCCCCACCGCGCGGCGGTCGAGGTCGTAGAGGCGCAGGCTGGTGACCGCCGGTGAGCGCAGGGCCACGGTCGCCAGCGCGCCATAGCCGCAACCGAGGTCGGCGCCGGCACCCTTCAGCGGCGGCAGGGTCTGGGCCAGCAGGGCCGAGCCCGGATCGATGCGGTCCCAGGCGAAGACGCCGGGTTGCGACCAGGCTTCCAGACCGGGCACGAGGCGGGGCGCGCCCGCTTCGATGGCGGCGTCCAGACCGGTCAGGCCGTCGCCCCTGATCACCACGCAGCAACGGTGGTGGGCCTTGGCGCTTTCGCCGACCTCGGCGCCGAAGGCTTCCAGCTCCTTCTTCAGGCGTGAGCCGCCCTTGTCCTTGGGGGCCATGACGTCCAGCCTGCCGCCGGGCTTCAGCGCCTTGAGGGCGAGAGCCAGGGTGTAGCGTCGCTCCAGCACGCCGGGCGGGGCGTAGATCATGATCTCGTCAACCGAGCCCGCGGCCACGGTTTCCAGCGCCGTCGCGCCGGGGATAAGGGGCGAGGTCTGGGTGGCGGCGCCGGGCGGATCGAACACCGCCGGGGGGCGGCCATAGAGCAGGGTGGTCATTTCGCTCCTCTAGCGGACCATTCCCGCCGGTGACACCCCGGAACAGATGGGGCACAACCCCGCCATGCTCCCCGACTCAGTTTCCGTTCCGACCCTGGCCGATGCGCGCGCCACGCTGGAGCGCGTCTGGGGGCACGCCGACTTCCGGGGCCTTCAGTCCCAGGTGGTCGAGGAGATACTGTCAGGTCGGGACGTGCTGGCGGTGCTGCCGACCGGCGGCGGCAAGTCGGTCTGCTACCAGATCCCCGCCATGCTGCGACCGGGTCTGGGACTGGTGGTGTCGCCGCTGATCGCGCTGATGACCGATCAGGTCGAGGCGCTGAAACAGCAGGGTGTCTCGGCGGCGAGACTGGATTCCGGCGTGTCGATGGACGACCGGTCGGCGATCTGGCGCGCGGCCCGGGCGGGCGAACTGGACCTGCTCTATGTCTCGCCCGAGGGACTGGCTCAGCCGCACCTGATCGACCGCCTGCATGAATTGCCGCTCAGCCTCATCGCCATTGATGAGGCGCACTGTGTCTCGCAATGGGGCCACGACTTCCGTCCCGACTATCGCAACCTGGGCCTCTTGGCCGAGCGCTTCCCCGGCGTGCCCCGGATCGCGGTCACCGCCACCGCCGACGCCCGGACCCGCGACGACATCCTGCGCTCCCTGAGGCTGGAGGAAGCCCAGGTCTTCGTCGACAGCTTCGCCCGCCCGAACCTCCAGTTGTCGGCCGAGCGCAAGGAAAGCGCCTCGCGCGCCAAGACCGACGCCCGCATCCTGGAACTCGTGCGCGAGCGGCGCGGCAAGTCGGGCGTCGTCTACTGCGGCAGCCGGGACGGCTGTGACCGGGTGGCCCAGGCGCTGCGCGACGCCGGGACCAACGCCATCGCCTATCACGCGGGCATGGACACCAGGGAACGCGACAAGCGGCTGGAGCGGTTCCTGGCCGAGGACGGGGCGGTGATGGTGGCGACCATCGCCTTCGGCATGGGGGTCGACAAGGCCGATGTCCGCTTCGTCATTCACGCTGACCCGCCCGGCTCGCTGGAGGCCTACTGGCAGGAGATCGGCCGGGGCGGTCGCGACGGCGAGCCGGCGGAAGGCATCACCCTGTACGGCCCGTCCGACATCGCCTGGACGCTGCGCCGTCTGGACGGCCGGTCGATGGCGGAAGAGGTCAAGGCGGTGCAGGTCGCCAAGGCGCGGCGACTGTTCGCCATGCTGGACGGCGCGACCTGCCGCCCGCAGACGGTGCGGCGCTATTTCGGCGAGACCGATGCGGACCGCTGCGGCGTCTGCGACATCTGCGGCGACCCGCCCGCCCTGTTCGACGCCACCGTCCACGCCCAGAAGGCGCTGGCGGCCGTGCAGCGGCTGGGCGAACGGTTCGGCAAGACCCGCATCGTCGATCACCTGCTGGGCAAGACCAAGGACGTCCAGCCTTGGGAAACGGCCCTGTCCACCTGGGGCATCGGGGCGGACATCGCCTCGCACACCCTGCGTGACGTGATCGACCATCTGATGTTCGAGGGCCTGCTGGTCGAGGACCCGAACGACGGCAAGCCGCTGGTCCGGCTGGGCGACCCGGAGGCGGTGCGCGCGGTGTACCGGGGGGAGCGGGTGATCGAGGTGCGGCTGACGCCCGCTCGCGTCTCGGCCCCCCGCGAACGGGTCCGCAACGGGCGCAACGCCGCGCTGGAGACGATGGACGCCGACGTTCGCGCCCGCTTCGAGGTGCTGCGCAACTGGCGTCGCGAGCGCGCCGCCGAACAGCGCGTGCCGCCCTATGTCATCTTTCAGGACAAGACCCTGCTGGAGATCGCCCTCGCCGAGCCGGGCGACCTGCACGCGCTGGAGCATATCTCCGGCGTCGGCCAGTCGAAGCTGGACCGCTACGGCAAGGGCGTCCTGGAGGCGTTGTTGGCTGGGAGTTGACGTCTAATCGGGAGCGGCCCTCCGTGGGGACTTAGGCAAGGCTGCGATGAGCGCAGTTTCGGGTCGTTTGCGTATACGGTAGAGCTTCGCCTCACTGAGGCTTATGAGTTTAGCCATGCCCCTCCAGATACTATTCGGCGACGACGAACATACCGCAAAGGACGGGCCCTATGGCCGCGTTCTCAAGACCCGAAAGTGGCTCTACTTGGGGGCTGGCTTGGGGGCGTTCGTCGCAATGGGGCTGTACGACGAGGCTGCGGCAAAATCGCTTTTGCGAGTCGTTCAGTGTCCCCGAGGGCGTGGTCAGGCAATTCTTGCTCGCTGGCCTGACGTATCTCTTGGTTCAGTACATCATGCTCGTTGCACAGCTATTCGTGAGCTATGATCTAGTTCTTCGAGAGCGCTTGGCTTTTCGCCGTGAGGACGATCTAGCAGCTGGGCGTCAGAAAGTGGGCGAATCCCAGCGCGCCCTAAACGGATACAAAGACCAGCGACCCAAGGCGGCACCTGAAGAGATGGCGGCTGCTCGCGAGAGCGTCGAGAAAGCTGTGCTTCGGTTGGCCGAAATTCAAAAAAGACCAGGGCGAGCTGAGAGGAAAGAGCCTGGAGGTGGAATCGATTTGGATACCCTGCAGGAGTTCAGCGCCAAATCTGCACTGCAGCAGGCTGAGGCCGATCTCGACAACGTGCGAGAGCGTCACGCCAAAATAGAAGCCGAACTTCGCCGAGAAGACCCAATCAAACAATCGATGATATTGTCGCTCGAACAGGCCACTGACGAGTTGCTAGCCCTCCAACGGGAGGATCCGGCGCAGCGTACCGGCTATCGAAAGATCGAAATTGCAATCGACGTCCTTAGGGTCGTGCCACCAGGCGTCTTTGCTGTCCTCACGCTGACAATCCTTGCGAGGTCGGTCTTCAGCTGATCCGTCACTATTGGGGTCGTCTGAGGGCTCATTTAGCCCCACGGGCCCTTTTGGACAGTGTTGTCGGAAACCGGGACCGAAGTCGTCGTAGGCCGATGCGGGGTGATCTCCGGCACGACAGGACGCGGCGCGGACCGGCCCATCTTCACCGCCAGCTCCATCAGGGCGCGGACGCGGTTGCCGGTCGCCGGGTGAGTCGAGAACAGGTTGTCGGCGCCCTTGCCGGCCAGCGGATTGATGATGAACAGCTGGCCCGAGGCCGGATTGCGCTCGGCGGTCGGGTTGTGGATGCGGTGGGCGTAGGCCTCGATCTTCTGCAGGGCCGAGGCGAGGGCGTTCGGATCGCCGGCGATCTCGGCGCCGACACGATCGGCCTCGTATTCGCGCGAGCGGCTGATGGCCATCTGCACCAGACCGGCGGCCATGGGCGCCAGGATCATCAGGGCCAGGGTGCCGATGATGCCGCCCGGACGCTCCCGGTCGTCGCCGCCGCCGAAGAAGAGGGCGAAATTGGCCAGGGCCGCGATGGCGCCGGCGATGGTGGCGGTGACCGTCATGGTCAGGGTGTCGCGGTTCTTCACATGCGCCAGCTCGTGCGCCATCACGCCCCGGATCTCCTCGCGGGTCAGCATGTCCAGCAGGCCGGTGGTGGCGCAGACGGCGGCGTTCTGGGGATTGCGGCCGGTGGCGAAGGCGTTGGGCTGGTCGTTGGGGATGATGGCGATCATCGGGCGCGGCATGCCGGCGTCGCGGGCCATCTGCAGGGTGTCGGCGACATAGGTGCGGACCACGGCGTTGGGGTGGCTCTCGTCCACCGGCTGGGCCCGGTACATCTTCAGAACGATCTTGTCGGCGTTCCAGTAGCTGAAGATGTTCATCCCGCCCGCGACCGCCAGCGCGATCAGCATGCCCGGCACGCGACCGATCATGAAGCCGATGCCCATGAACAGGGCGGTCAGCACGGCCAGCAGGGCGAATGTCTTCAGGTGGTTCATCGAAATCCAATGCGACGGTGGCGCGGACAAATCCGCGTTCCCAATTTGCGAATTGCAACGCATTGGCTCAAGGCGAGGATGCTGTGACCGATCATCCCACCCCACAACCCGAAGTCGCCCCCGGGGAGCCGTCCGAAACGGCCCCCGCGTTCAACGCCGACGTGCCTCACGCCACGCCGGAGCGCCCCCTGAGCGACGTCGCGCGACGCGCCCTGCTGGAGGCGGCGGATCGTCGCGCCGCCGCGGACGCCGCCGAGTTGGCCACCGAACATGGGGGGCCGCGCGGGCCTGAGCCGACCCGTTTCGGCGACTGGGAAAAGAAGGGCATCGCGGTCGATTTCTGACGCGGCGCCCGCTGGCCAAAAGAAGTCAGGGTTAATTTCCACCCTCTGAGGCGAATGCGCGACCGGTCGCTCCCCCGGTCGGTGCAAGGGCGGGCGGGGCCTGTCCGGCGCGCGCCATAACGGCTCCTGAAACGGAGTCCGTGACATGCGTATGCTCACCGCCGCGGCCGGCGCCGCCCTGCTGATCCTCGTCGCCTCGCCCGCCGATGCGGGTGATCGCCGTGGTGGCGGCGGACACCAGCCCCAGCCGCCGACCCCCTGTTGTCATGGCGGCGGCGGTCATCGCCCGCCCGCGCCTCCGCACGGCGGCAACACGAACATCAATGTGAACGTCAACGCCTCGGCCCAGGCCTATGCTTCGGCGGGCGCTTCGGCGCGCAGCTATCTGAACGCCCGGACCTATGACGTCGGCGGCATGCGGGGCGGCGCCGTCGGTGGCGGCACCTTCTACGTCGGCGGCGGCTATGGCGGAGACGCGGGCGCCTACTACTCCGGAGGCCCGGCGATCTATGACGAGCGCGTCCTGTCGCGTCCGGGCTGTCCGTCCGCGCCGTTCGGCTATGTGGTCACCGGCTTCGGGCGGGACGACTATCGCCCGTCGCGCTGCGGCTACCGCTACGACGACGCCGGATATGACCGCGGCGGGCGCTATGGCTACAGCGAGCGCCGCGAAGGCTATGCCGAGAGCCGCTACGAGGTCCGCGAGAGCTACAGCGAATACGAAGCCCGCGAGAGCGGATGGGTTCGCGAAGACGCGCGTGATTACGACCGCCGGGATGACTACAGGGGCCGGGACGAGCGCCGCGACTGCGCCTGCGACCACGATCGCGCCGCCGCGCCCTATCCGCCCGCCTATCTGCCGGAGCCGCCGCGCTATGAGCCGCCGGTGCGGTCCTCGCCCCGGCCCGAGCGCGCGGCGCCGCCCCGTCGCACCCTGCCGCGGCAGGAGTATCGCCAGGAACCCGGCGAGCGGGGCTGAACCCTAGCGGGTCAGGCCGTCGATCGACTCGATGATGGCCGAGGCCGCGCGCAGCGGATTCTCGGCGCCGACGACCGGACGGGCGACCACCAGGTGGGTCGCGCCGGCCTCGATGGCCGCGCGGGGGGTGGCGACGCGCTGCTGATCGCCCTTGTCGGCGCCTTCGGGACGCACGCCGGGGGTGACGATCAGGAAGTCCGGACGGCCGGCCTCGATGGCGATCTCGCGGACGCGGCCGGCTTCCAGCGGGCTGGAGACCACGCCGTCCACGCCGCACTCCAGCGCCTGACGCACCCGCCGCTCGACCAGATCGGAGGCGGTGTAGCCGTAGCCGATGTCGGTCAGGTCCGCGTCGGACAGGCTGGTCATCACGGTGACGGCCAGCAGTTTCGTGCCGGTTCCGGCGGCGTCGCGGCCCTTGACCGCGCCCTTCATCACCTGCGGCTCGGCGTGCACCGTCAGCAGATCGCAGCCGCCCTCGGCCACGGCGTGGGCGGCGCCTTCCACCTGGGCGCCGATGTCGTGCAGCTTCCAGTCTTGGAAGACCATCTTGCCGGCGGCCTTCAGCTCATGAGCAAAGGCGACGCCGCCGGGGCGGGCCAGCAGCGTCAGGCCGATCTTGTAGGCGGTCACCGTGCCCTCCAGCCGCTCCACCATGGCGCGGGCGGCGTCCAGCGAGGGCAGATCCAGACCGACGATCAGACGTGAATCGGTGAGCATGGGCGTCATTCGTCGATCTCCTGCCCGTCGGGGGTGGACGCGCGGGCGCGGCTCAGCCCTTATGACGGTCGAGTGAATTGCGGGGCGAGGTCAGCACATGGACGCGGTCGATCTGGGGGTCAACCTGTTCGTGACCCTGTTCGCCTTGCTGGACCCGATCGGCAATATCCCGATCTTCGCCGCGGCGACGGCGGGGGCCAGCCTGCGCCAGCGGGTGTCGGTCTCGGCGCTGATCTGCGTGTTCGCGGCGGTCTTCCTCGGCTTCTTCTTCTTCACCGGCCTGGGCCTGCTGCAGTTCTTCGGCATTTCGCTGGCGGCGTTCCGGATCGCCGGCGGCGTTCTTCTGCTGCTGCTCGGCCTCGACATGGCGCGCGAGGACTTCATCGCCAGCTTCGCCGACAAGGACGCGGCCAATGATCTGAAGGACGTGCGCGGCTACGCGAAGCGGCGCTTCCAGCGGCTGGTGGTGCCCTTCGCCATTCCGCTGATGATCGGGCCGGGGGCGATTTCGGCGATCATCATTCAGGCGGGTGAGGCCGAGAAGATCGGCCCGGCGGGCACGGCGGCCTCTCTGGTCGCCATCGCCGCGGCCTGTGTGGTGTCCTTCATCTGCTTCGCCCTGACCGGCCCGATCGGCCGCATCCTGGGGGATGTGGGCCTGGCCATCGTCGTGCGGGTGCTGGGGCTGATCCTGTGCGCCCTGGCGATCCAGTTCATCCTGATGGGCCTCGGCGAGGCCCTGCCGGGGATCATCAGCTCGGGCGTGACGACGCCGTATCCGAGCGGCGGCCAATAGGAGCGAGGGGAGGGGGCGATGGACGGATCGGCGGGCGTGAGATCATTCCGGGTGTCGGAATCGCAGCGGCTCGACGCCTTCGTCGATGCGGCCTTCGCCTTTGCGGTCTCGCTGCTGATCATCGCCGGGGCCGAGCCCCTGCAATCCTTCGCCGATCTGGCCCGGGCGCTGGCCCGGATCCCCGCCTTCGCCTGCGGCTTCGCCCTGATCGCCCTGTTCTGGCTGGCCCATCGCAACTGGGCGCGGCTGACCCCGGTGAGGACCGGATGGACGACCTTTCTCAGTCTGGCGGTGGTGTTCGCCGTTCTGGTCTTCGTCTTCCCGCTGCGGCTGCTGACGGAGACGGCGACCCATCATATCTCGGGCGGCAGCCTGCCGGGCGGGGGACTGATGACCACCCTCGGCGATCTGCGCTGGACCTATGTCATCTACGGTCTGGCCTTCGCCGCGCTGGCGGGCCTGACCGCCCTGTTGTTCGCCCAGGCGCGCCGGGCGCTGGCGGGCGGTGACGCAGACGCCCGGCGCAGCGCGCGGCAATGGGAGCTGACCTGGCTGGTTGGCGTCGGGACCGGGCTGGTGTCCGCCGTGCTGGCCCTGACCCCGCTTCTGGGCGCCGCGCCCTGGTTGCCGGGCGTGATCTACAACCTGATCCCGCTGGGCGTCGGTCTGATCATGTGGCGGACGCGGCCCAGGCTCGTGGCGACCTAGAGCCCGAGCGCGGCCCGGATGTCGCGCCAATCCACATATTTGAAATTCTGCGTGCCGACGTCGTTCACATCGTCCTGGATGACGACCACGCCCTCCGGGAAGCGATCGCTGACGCGGCCGCCCAGGGCGTCCAGTCCGTCGGTGCCGGTGATCCCGTCGACGCCATTGCCGTCGGTGACCACGAACCGCCCCTTGTACTCCGGCGCCGAGCCGTCGATGCGCCACACCGGGAAGGTCGAGTCGCCCTGGCTGGAGCCGATCAGGTAGCGGGCGGCACCGTTCTGCAGGATCGTCAGGCCCTCCGCGTCCGCGACCAGAACGCCCGGCGCGATCGGCTGGATCAGGGTGCGCGCGGCGCCCGAAGCCGGATCGAGGTCATAGCGCCAGACCCCGACATTCTCCTCGGCGATGTAGAGGGCGTTGGTCGCCTCGTCGGCGGCGCAGCCTTCGGAGATGGAGCCGACTTCGGCGCGACGCACCAGCCGGGCCGAGGGCTGACCGTCGGCGCCGACCGTCAGCACGAACTGGCGCAGTTCGCCTTCGTGGCCGACCAGAATGGCATGGACCTCGCTTCCACGGCGAGCGAAGCAGAAACCGTAGGGCTCGACCACGTCGGTGGCGATATTGCCCCACGGGCGCACGGCGTTGTCGCCGGTTCCCGCCGGATCGAAGACATACAGGGCGATGCCGGTCTTGCCTGGCGTCCGGTCGCTGGCGCCCAACACCACCTGCGGACGTCCGCCGACGCTCAGCCCTTCGACCACGTCCACATTGTTCAGCAGGCCCTCGGGCAGGAACTGCAGGATCGTCCCGTCGAGACCATAGATGTAGAGACCCGCCTTCTTGTCGGTGCCGGCCACCCAGCCCCCGACGCTCGCGCCCTTCACATTGACGGGCGTGGCCGAGGCCCAGACGGCGGGATCGTCGGCGGCGTCCTCGCCGGCGGTGCCGACGGATGGAGTCTCAAGCACGGCGTGGACCGGCGAGCCCGCGCCGACCACGCCTTCGCCCTCGCCCTGATAATCGACCTCGTGAGTGGCGCAGGCCGCCAGCAGCGCCGCTGCGGCGACGGTGGTGATCAGGGTCCGGACAGTCATGTGGGCGGGCTCCAGGGTCTTCAGGAGCGGCAGATCACGCGTTTTCGGAAGGGGTCAAGAACGGTCCGGTGACGCTTCGGCGTCAACTTCGTGACCAACCGTCAGTGCGGCGATCAATCGTCACAACTGCGTTCGAAAACCTAGAAGCCAGCGTCGCTGTTTCGTCGCTGAGGCGTCGTCGGCGAGCAGTAAGGGCGACCTCCAAGCCCAAGGCGAAATGTCGCCGGGGATGGGGATCATCGAAAATGAAGCTGCACCTGCTCATGAGCGCGAGCGTCCTGACGTTCGCCGCCGCCAGCCCGGCCATGGCCGCGAACGCGGACCAGGCCGGCCTGGCCGCCGTCTCGCCGACCGTCTATGGCCGCGTCATCAACGCCGAGGGCGCGCCCCTTGCCGGCGCCGAGATCATCGTGCGCGGCTCGGGCGCTCGCGCCGTGTCGGACGCCAACGGCCAGTTCATTCTGAACGTGCCGGAAGGTCAGACGACCTTTGACGTGCGCTATATCGGCCTGCCGAACGTGTCCCAGACCATCTCGGCCACCGGCGGTGAAGCCGTCAGCCTGTCGGTCACCCTGGGCGTGGTCGATGCGAGCAATCTGGAAGACGTCATCGTCACCGGCGTGATCACCGACGGCATCGCCCGCTCGCTGAACCAGCAGCGCAACGCCGACGGCACCATCAACGTCCTGTCCGCCGACGCCATTGGTCGCTATCCGGACCCGAACGTCGCGGAATCGCTGCAGCGCGTGGCCGGCATCGCCATCCAGCGCGACCAGGGCGAAGGCCGCTACATCAACGTGCGCGGCGCCCCCTCCGCCTTCACCGCCGTGTCGGTGGACGGCGTGACCGTCCCGGCCGTCGATCCGGGCACCCGCGCGGTCGACCTGGACACCCTGCCCAGCGACAT
>JAVHYH010000075.1 GCA_031119155.1 Brevundimonas sp. | reverse complement strand
GTCGTGGCCTCGGAAGTCCGGGCTCTGGCCCAGCGTTCGGCCGAGGCGGCCAAGGAGATCAAGACGCTGATCTCGACCTCGACCAGCCAGGTCGCGGCGGGGGTGAAGCTGGTGGACGAGGCGGGCTCGGCCCTGTCGGCCATCGTGGTGCGGGTCGCCGAGATGGATTCGCTGGTCTCGGAAATCTCGGCCTCGGCGCAGGAGCAGGCGACCGGGCTGCAGCAGGTCAATACGGCCGTGAACCAGATGGATCAGGTCACCCAGCAGAATGCGGCCATGGTCGAGGAGACCACGGCGGCGGCGGCGAACCTGAAGACCGAGGCGGCGCAACTGGCGGCGCTGGTGCAGCGCTTCGAGACTGGCGTGGAGGTGACGCGCGGCCCGGTCGTGCATACGCTGAAGGGCCGACGGGACGCGCCGGCGCCGCTGGTGCGTGAACGGGCGAAGATCGTCGCCTTCGCGGGCGGCGGCGCGCTCAGCAGTCAGCCCAGCGAAGAGGACTGGGAAGAGTTCTAGCCGTCGATCAGTTCGCCGACCTTGTTGATCAGGTCGGTCATGACGAAGGGCTTGGTCAGCACCGCCATGCCCGGTTCCAGCAGGCCGTTGCCGACGGCGGCGTTCTCGGCGTAGCCGGTGATGAAGAGCACCTTCAGGTCGGGGCGCGCCACGCGGGCGGCGTCGGCGACCTGGCGACCGTTGAGTCCGCCGGGCAGGCCGACGTCGGTGACCAGCAGGTCGATCTTCGCGCCGCTGTTCAGCACCTGCAGGCCGGAGGGACCGTCCACGGCCTCGATCACCGTATAGCCCGCGTCTCCCAGCACCTCGGCCGCCAGCATGCGGACGGTGGGCTCGTCATCGATCAGCAGGACCGTCTCGCCATGACCCGGATGGCCGGAGATGACGGGGTCGAGCGGATCGACGGCATCCAGATCACCGGTGTAGCGCGGCAGGTAGAGGCACATGGTCGTGCCCTTGTCGGGTTCTGAATAGACACGGACCTGTCCGCCGGACTGGCGCACGAAGCCATGGATCATCGACAGGCCCAAGCCCGTGCCCTGACCGATCGGCTTGGTGGTGAAGAAGGGGTCGAAGATCTTGTCGACGATGTCGGACGGGATGCCTGACCCCGTGTCGGTGACGCAGAGCGAGATATACTGGCCAGGGACGAGCTCACGCTCCTTCGCGCCGCGATCATCCAGCCATTTGTTGGCGGTCTCGATGGTCAGGCGGCCGGGGTTGGGCGCCATGGCGTCCCGCGCGTTGATGCACAGGTTCAGCAGGGCGTTTTCCAGCTGGGACGGATCGACCCGGGTGGTCCAGAGGCCGGCGGCGCCGACCACCTCGACCTCGATGTCCGGGCCGACGGTGCGGCGGATCAGGTCTTCCATGCCGTTGATCAGGCGGTTCACCGCCACCGGCTTCGGATCGAGGGTCTGGCGGCGGGAGAAGGCGAGCAGGCGCTGGGTCAGGGCGGCGGCGCGCTGGGACGCGCCCTGGGCGGCGTCGATATAGCGTTCGACCCCGGCGAGACGGCCTTCATGCAGGCGGCGCTGGAGCAGTTCCAGGCTGCCGGAGATGCCTGCCAGCAGATTGTTGAAGTCGTGGGCGATGCCGCCGGTCAGCTGGCCGACCGCCTCCATCTTCTGCGACTGGCGCAGGGCCTCATGGGCGGACTTGAGCTCTTCCGTCCGTTCCTCGACCCGTTCCTCAAGGGTGGCGTTGAGGGTCTGGAGCGCCTCTTCCGCCCGCTTGCGGGCGGTGAGATCCTTGAACAGGACGGCGACCTGCTTGCGCTCCTGCGGCTCGACGCGGAAGGCGGAGAGCTCGAGCCAGCGGCCGGTTTCCGTGAGCTCCTTCTCGAAGCGGATCGCCTGACCGCTGGTGAGGACACCGCGATACAGGCGAACCCACTCATCTGCGTCGTCGCCGACCATTTCGCGCAGCTTCTGGCCGACGACGTCAGGGATGCCGGCGTTGGCGGCGTAGGCGGCGTTGGCCTCGACATGGATGTAGTCGCTGAGTTCGCCGTGGGGGCCATCGAAGAACTCGATGATGCAGAAGCCCTCGTCCATGGTGTCGAACAGGGTGCGATAGCGAGCCTCGCTGTCCTGGGCCTCGGCCTCGGCCTGACGGCGGGCGATGGCGGCGCGGGTGCGTTCGGCGAACTCCCGGACGAAGGCGACTTCCTCGGGCGCCCAGTCGCGCGGAGCATCCGAGTGGACCAGAAGCTGCGACACCACCCGACCGTTCTCGGTCAGGGGCACGTCCATCAGCGCGCGGATGCCATAGGACAGAAGAGGCTCGGGGTCCGGCGCGGTGCGCGGATCGGTGGTGACGTCTCGGATGGTGACGGACTCGCCGCCAAGAACGGCGGGCACATAGTCGCCGTAGCGATGGAAGTCGTGCAGGCCGGCGACGCTGGGCTGCCCCTCGGCGGTCCAGTCGCGTTCGACCAGTATGGTGCCTGCGTCCGGGTCGATCGAGCCATAGCCGACGCGGCTGGCGCCGAGGGCCTGACCCAGCGCGCGTGAGGCGCGCCAGGCGATCTCGACCGGGTCGGTGATGTCGGACAGAGCGTCGCCCAGGGCGATGAGGGCGCCCTGCTGCATCTCGGTGCGCTTGCGCTCGGTGATGTCGGTGAACAGCAGGGCGACGAGCGCGTCCGAGGCGTCTCCGACGCGGTAGGCGTGAACATCCCACCAGCGGCCGAGCGCGGCGGCGCCCTGCTCGAACCGGACCATGCGACCTGTCGTGGCGACGGCGCCGTAGGCGTCGAACCAGTGCTGCTCGTGAGTGGGCGACAGGTCGCGCATCAGACGACCGGCGGCGTTCGTCAGGCCGGTCTGGGACTCGAACGCCGGATTGACCTCAATGAAGCGATAATCGACCGGCTTTCCGTCGGCGTCGAAGACCATGCGGATGATGCAGAAGCCGACATCGATATTGTCGAACAGGGCGCGGTAGCGGGACTCGCTCTCGATCAGGGCGTCGCTGAGCCGGCGCTGGTCGGTGATGTCGAAGGAGACGCCGGGGAAGCGAAGCGGGCGGCCTTCGCTGTCCATGACGCAGCGACCCTCCGCCGTGACCCAGCGGATGCCGCCCTCCGACTGAACCAGTCGGTATTCGGATGAGAACACGCCGCCGGTCGCCAGCGCGGTCTCGATCTCACCCTGCACGCGCGGCAGATCGTCGGGGTGGATGCCCGAGAAGAATTCACCGATGGGCGCGCCGTTCCGGGCCTTGTCGGCCGGCACGCCGTACAGGCGGGCGAAGCGGTCGTCGGAGTAGACACGGTCGCCGGGGATGTCCCAATCCCAGGCGCCGATGCCGCGTCCGGCGGACAGCGCCAGTTGCAGGCGATCGTTGGCTTCGGTCTGGCGACGTTCGGCCTGGACCCGTTCCGTAGTTTCGGTGACGAAGACCATCAGGCCCGCGGGACGGCCGCTCTCGTCGGGAACGGGGCCATAGTCCAGGTCCATCCAGACGGGCTCAGGCTGGCCGGCGCGGTCGAGTTCGAGTTGCTGATTGCGCAGCGACCACGCCTCTCCGGCGAGGCCCCGGCGGATATTGCTGTCGTTGAAGTCGGCGATCTCGGGCCAGCCTTCGCGCGCGCCCATGCCAAGCAGGTCCGGGTGGCGGCGTCCGGCGAACCGGGCGTAGCCGTCGTTGTAGATCAGCACGCCCTCGGGGCCCCAGAGCAGGACCATGGGGTTGGGGGCCGCGACCAGCATGCCGACGGCGGTGCGCAGGCTCTGCGGCCAGTCCGGCAGGGCGCCCAGAGGCGTACGTGACCAGTCGAACGCACGAATGCGCCCGGCCATCTCGCCCCCATGGTTCAGGAAGGCGATATCGGCTTTGGTCTCGGACAGTGTCGGTCTCCCCCGGCTTGCACGCGCCGTTGATCGCCCAACGCCTGATTTGGGTAAAGGCTTCATCGCGCCATTGCGAGATGGCGCACTTTCCCTAGATCGAAGGGGTTCTGCCTTTCAGATCGTGCTTTAATGTCACGCCAAACGCCGCCCGGAGACCTCCCTCATGTCCGACGCCTCGTATGACGCCAGCCGCCACCGCAAGTCGGGTCGCGGCAAGATCTATGACTCCATCGTCGAGACGATCGGCGACACCCCGCTGGTGGGTCTGCCCCGTCTGTCGGCGGAGTATCAGCCGAAGGCGCGGGTTCTGGCCAAGCTGGAGTTCTTCAATCCCATCGCCTCGGTGAAGGACCGGATCGGCGTGGCCATGATCGAAGCGCTGGAGCAGGCCGGCAAGATCGGGCCGGGCAGCGTGCTGATCGAGCCGACCAGCGGCAACACGGGCATCGCCCTGGCCTTTGTGGCCGCGGCCAAGGGCTACAAGCTGATCCTCGTCATGCCGGAGAGCATGTCGATGGAGCGTCGCAAGATGCTGGCCCTGCTGGGCGCCGAACTGGTGCTGACCCCGGCCGAGAAGGGGATGAAGGGCGCCATCGCCATGGCGCAGGAGCTGCTGGAGCGGACCCCCGGCGCGGTGAGCCCGGCTCAATTCGATAACCCGGCCAACCCCGCCATTCACCGTGAGACGACGGCGGAAGAGATCTGGGCCGACACGGCGGGCGCGGTGGACTTCGTCATCTCCGGCGTGGGCACGGGCGGCACCATCACCGGCGTCGGTCAGGTGCTGAAGGCGAAGAAGCCTTCGGTGCAGATGATCGCGGTGGAGCCGACGGCGTCGCCGGTGCTGTCGGGCGGCGAGCCCGGCCCGCACAAGATCCAGGGCATCGGCGCCGGCTTCATCCCGACCATCGTGGATCGCTCGGTCATCGACGGGGTCGAGCAGGTGTCGAACGAGGACGCCTTCGAGATGGCGCGCAAGGCGGCGCGGGTCGAGGGCATTCCGGTCGGCATCTCGTCCGGGGCGGCGCTGACGGCGGCATTCCGTGTGGCGGCGCGCGAGGAGAATGCGGGCAAGACGATCGTCGCGATCATCCCGAGCTTCGCCGAACGCTATCTGTCGACGGCGCTGTTCGAGGGGCTTTGACCGTCGTCACAGCCGGTTAACCGCGCCGGTTGTACGGTTCGATCATGTCCGAGCCTGCCGTCATGCCCGAGGAGGACGCGCCCGTCGCACCCCTTCGCGCGCGTCATGCGCTGCTGAAGCGGCTGGCGGACGTCGTGTCCCTGCCGGCGAGCCGCATCAACGCGTTCGAGCGATCGGTGACCGGCGACCTGCTGGTCGAAATGCTGCGGCTGGCCTCGCCCGAGGACCGTCGTCGCGTCGCCGCGCGGCTGGCGCCGCTGGCGGAGTTGCCGAATGCGCTGGCGCGGATGCTGCTGCGGGACGAGCCGGCGATCGCCGGGCTGCTGATCGAACAGTGCGCGTCCTTGTCGGATGCCGATCTGGTCGCCTGTGCGCGCGATGCGACGGTCGAGCACCGTTTCCTGATGGCCAGCCGGCGCGGGCTGTCGGAAGTCGTCAGCGAGACCCTGCTGAGCTTTGGCGAGGCCCAGGTCATCGAGGCCGTGCTGCGCAACAACAGCGCCCGGCTGAGCCAGGTGGCGATCGAGGGCGTGGTCAGTCTGAGCCGGATGGAACGGCACCTGGGCGCGCATCTGCTGAAGCGGCCGGAGCTGCGACCGTCGGGCGCCTATGTGATGTTCTGGTGGGCCGGTCCGGAGGATCGGCGAACCATCCTGCAACGCTTCGCCGTGTCGCGTGAGGTGATGCAGGAGGTGGCCGAGGACGTGTTCGCCATGGCGGCGGCGGAGGGCTGGCAGGATCCGGTCGCGCGCAAGGCCCTGCAGTTCATCGAGCGGCGCCAGCGCAACCGCGCCGCCATCGCCAAGAGCCCCTATGGCGGGCTGGAGCAGGCCGTGGCCGAAGCGGGCAAGCATGGCCTGTCGCGCGAGATCGCGACCGAGATCGCCTATCTGTCGGGCGTGAAGCCGATCACCGGCGCCAAGATCATGGGCGATCCGGGCGGCGAGCCGCTGGCCATCCTGTGCAAGGCGACCGGGCTGGGCCGGGGGGATCTGCTGTCGCTGTGGCGCTCGATGCGCCGTCCGGAGACTCAGGCCGACGGAACCGTGGACCCGATCTGGGAGCGGGTTCAGATCACCTATGAGATGCTTGCGGTTGATCGTGCCCAGACGGTTTTGCGTTACTGGAACTGGTCCCTGTCCTCTGCCCTGACGCCAGCTCTACTGAGAGCCATCCGGGATGGCGAGGAAGATGCTCTGGACGACTATTCGGCGCCGGAGCGGGCGGCGATGCTGGCGCTGGCGGAAAACTTCGGTCGCTGATCGTATTTCCACACGGACGTCCGGGTTTTTCAGAACAGACGCGCTGACCGTCCGGCATTGCTTCCAAAAGCGAACAAATCTATTCAGCGGATGATGCGGGACTGGGGGTGATCCAGTCGATCTGAACAATTCTGACTGGAAAGACCTATGGAAGAAAACTCGCAACTGCTCGAAATGACCGCCGATATCGTTTCGGCCTATGTCGGCAACAACAACGTGCAGGCTTCGGAAGTGCCGGGTCTGATCTCGAGCATCCACGCGGCCCTGTCGCAGGTGTCCACCGGTGTCGTCGAGCCGGAGCCTGAGCCCCGTGAACCGGCGGTTCCGGTCCGCAAGTCGATCACGCCGGACTACCTGATCTGTCTGGAAGACGGTCGCAAGTTCAAGTCGCTGAAGCGTCACCTGCGCACCAAGTACAACATGAGCCCCGAGGAATACCGCGCCAAGTGGAACCTCCCGAAGGACTATCCGATGGTCGCCCCGAACTACGCCAAGGCGCGTTCGGACCTGGCCAAGCAGATGGGCCTCGGCCAGGGCGGGCGCAAACCGGCCCGCGCCACCCGCGCCAAGAAGTAGGACGTCCGTCAGGACAGACGAAGACGCCCGCCGGATCGCTCCGGCGGGCGTTTTGCTGTTCGGGATCTGATGAGGGCCGTCAGGCGGCGCGGCGCATGCGCCAGAAGCGCAGGGTCCGCAGGGCGGCCTCGCGGCCGAGTTCGGCGTACATCCGGGCGTAGGCGTGAGCCTTGGCCATCGCGTCGCCGTCGTCGTTCAGCAGCACCACCGCATAGGTGAGGAACAGGGCGCGATCGAGGTCGGCGGCCTTGCAGACCACGGCCAGAGCGTCGAGTTCGCGCCGGTCGATGATCTGCTGGGCCGTGTGGAAGTCGATGTCCGACAACTGGGCGAGGGCGATCAGGAAAGAGGTCCGGCTGCCGGAGCGCAGGAAGCGGGCCAGCATCCGGGGCGTGAGCTGACCGGCGGCCTTAAGTTCCTCGACATAGGCGAGACATTCCGAATAGTCGGCGGGCAGGGCGCCGTCGTCGGTGGCCACGCGGGTGCGCCCGGCGGCGAGGGCGGCGTCCAGCAGGGCCGGGTCCATGCGGGCGTTCTGTTCGAGGATCTGGTTCCGCAGCCGGGCCTCGACCACGAAATACATCTCGTTCAGCAGGTCGGCGGGCAGGCCCGAGCGGGAGACCGTCGGTTCATGCAGGGCCGGGTTGGCCTTGGCGCGTTCGACCGCGGCTTCGGAGGCCTTGCGGGACAGGCGGGCGCCGTCGTTGCGCAGCAGGGTTCCGAGGGTTTCGTCGTCGCCGCGCTCGACGATCACATCCGAGATGGCCTCCGAAACGGAGGTCCGGGCGGAGACGGCGCGCAGGTGATCCTGTCCATGGCGGCGGACGACGCCGAGCAGGTCTTCGTCGGTGAGGACCGGAGAGTGGGCCAGCACGGCGCCCGCGACGGAGGCCTCGTCATGGGCCAGGCGGCGGATCAGGGCATGCGGGGCGTCGGGCGCGGAGGCGAAGCGCGACGAGAGTTCGGCCCGGACGGCGATCTCCATGTCGTCGGCCAGCTTGGCCAGGACGGCGCCGTAGTGGTCGTCTTCGGCTGCGGTGCGGGTCGGGGCGCCGAAGAAATGCTCGGTCAGCTCGCGCAGCAGCGCCCGGCGCTTCTCGCTGGAGCCTTCCTCGGCCAGGGCGATCAGGTCGGGCAGGCGCGACACGGTCAGGGTGTCGCTCACTGATAGTCCCCTTCCGGAGCGGCCGGCTGGATGCGGGTGCGGCCCTGGGCGTCGCGGATCAGGGTCGGGCCGGGATCCGGCTGGGCGAGGTCCTGCGAGGCGATGGTCACCGGCGCGGTGATGGTCAGGGCATCGACATAGGTCGGCGCGGGCAGGGCGACGGCGTCCGGCTCGCGACCACTCTGGCGGTGGACGGAATAGTAGCGCGCGCCCTGCTCGACGGGACGGTCATCCGGATTGCCAGTCACCGTGGCGACGCGGCGCGGTTCGGGTGCGGCGGCCACGGCCGGTCCCTCGGCGGCGGCGACCGGAGGCGGAGCCACGATCGGGGCGGTCGGGGCCTGCTGCTGCATGCGGAAGATGGGAGCGTCGCGACGCGGCGCGTAGGGATCGACAGGCGTGGGCGAGCTGATCGGGGCGCTGGTCGGGGCCGGCTGGACGGCGGGCAGGGCGACTTCAGCGGGAACGGGCTGGCCGCCGCGGTCCGGGAGGTAGTCGGGCGTCGCGCGCGGGGCGGCCGGAGCCGGAGCCGGAGCCGGGGGCTGGATCGCGGTCGGTGCGGGAGCGGCGGCCGGCGCTGGCGGACGCAGCCAGGCGGTGGCGGGCGTCAGGGTGCGACGGGCGGGCGCCGGGGCAGGCGCGACCGGCTCGGCGGCGACAGCGCCGCCGTGAGGGATGACGCGGTTGGGGCGACGCCGGGTTTCGGCAGGTCGTGCGGCATCGGCCGTCGGCGTGGCCGTGACCTCGGGGCGCCCGGCCCATTGGAGGTATTGCGGCGGCGCGGACTGGGCCTGTGCGGCATCGGCGAGCCCCGTCGCAGCGAGGGCGACGGTCGCAAGGCCGAGGGTCAGGCAGGGGGCGCGGCGCAAGAGCGTCTCCGGACACGAAGGGCAGGACCTTCAGCGTATCCGTGGCGGCCTTAATCCGTCGCTAACGCGGGCATCAGGACAGACGCGCACGTACGCGGCGCTCGATCAGGCCCACGACGCCGCTGAGCGCCAGTCCCATGACCATCAGACAGACGAGGGCGGCGAGCATGTCTGCGGTGCGCAGGCGGTTGCCCGCCTCGAGCAGACGCCAGGCCAGACCCTGGGTCGCGCCGGAGCCGGAAACGAACTCGGCCACCACGGCGCCGATGACCGCCTGACCCGCGGCGACTCGAAGACCTTCCAGCGCGAAGGGCAGGGCGGCGGGGACGCGGAGACGGACCAAGCGCTGCAGCGGGCCGGCGCCGTAAAGGTCGAACAGGCGTTCGAGGTCGGGGTCGGCGGACTTCAGGCCGGTCAGGACGCCCGAGAAGATCGGGAAGACGGCGACGGCGGCGGCCAGGGCGATCACCGCCCGGTCGGGATGGTCGAGCCCGGCCCAGATCACCACCAACGGGGCGATGGCGACGACCGGCGTGACCTGCAGGGCGACGGCCAGCGGGCGGAAGGCCGCCTCGGCGGGGCGGTTGAGAGAGACGGCGAGCGCCAGACCTCCGCCGATCAGGGTGGCGACCAGAAGCGCCTGCACCGCCATGCGGAAGGTCTGGAGGGCTGAGCCGGCGAGCAGGGGCGCGCGTTCGAAAAGGGAAAGGGCGACGGCGCTGGGCGGCGGCAGGAAATAGACCGGGACGTCGGACAGTCGGCAGGCGACTTCCCAGAGGCCGAGCAGGACGAGGATCAGGAGGACCGGAGGAAGCAGACGGTTCATGCCGCCGCTCCGGGCATGGCGGCCGCGAGGTCGGCGGCGAGGGCTTCCACGGCGCTGCGGCAGGTCGGGTCGGCGCGCCACTCGGGCGGGCGGGGGATCGAGCCGGGTGTCGGGCGCATGCTGGTGATGCGCCCGTCTGTGGCGTTCAGGACGACGGTACGCTGGGCGAGATAGACCGCTTCCTCGACGTCGTGGGTGACGAAGACGATGGCGGGGCGCGGCGAGCGGTCGGCCCACAGGCGGTGGAGATCCTCGATCAGCCGGCGTCGCGTGACGCTGTCGAGGGCGGCGAAGGGCTCGTCCAGCAGGAGCAGGTCAGGTTCGGTGACGAGGGCGCGGGCGAGGGAGGCCCGCATGGCCATGCCGCCCGAAAGCTGGCGGGGTCTGGAGTGCTGACTGCCTCCGAGGCCGACGGAGGCGAGGGCGCCGGCGGCGCGGTCACGGGCTTCCGCCTTCGGAACGCCCGCCAGTTCCAGCGGCAGGGCGACGTTGGCGCGGGCGTCGGCCCACGGCATCAGGGTGGGGGACTGGAAGACGAAGGCCGTGCGACCGGCGGCGGTCGTGCGGACCCGACCTTCGGACGGCGTTTCCAGTCCGGCGAGAAGGCGCAGGGCCGTGGACTTGCCGGCGCCGGACGGGCCGACGAGGGCGACGATATCGCCCGGAGCCAGCGAGAGATCGAGGGGGCCGATCGTGGCGCGATCCGGATAGCGGACCACGACGCCCTCAAGCGCCGCGATGGTCTCAGCCACGGCCGCGGCCGGGCAGGTACTGGGTGGTGAAGGCCTGACGCCAGTCGAGATTCGGGGGATAGACGCCGGCCTGGCTGGTCGCCTCGAAGAAGGCCTGCCAGCGTTCCTCGGTCATCGTGCCGAGGCCGTAGAGGGCGGCGTCGCCGCTGTCGACGATGCCGTTGCTGCGCAGCTTCTCGCGGGCCTGATCGAGGATGTCCTGCGTCATGTCGGGGTTGTCGCGCCGGATCAGCGCGTCCGCCGCCTTGCCGTCGCCCTGGATATAGTCACGCCAGCCCTCGGCCGAGGCGGCGATGAAGTTGCGCAGGGCGGTGGCGTTGTCGCGGGCGAAGGCCGTGGGGGCCAACACCATGGTCGCGTAGGAGGGGTAGCCTTCGTCGGCCAGCAGGAAGACGCGGGGCTCGAAGCCGGCGGCCTGTTCGATCGTATAGGGCTCGGAGGTCAGGTAGCCCTGCTGGACGGCGCGTCGGTCGGCGAGGAAGGGGGCGGGGTTGAAGGTGTATTTGCGCACCTGGGCGTCGGTGAAGCCGTACTTCTCCTTCAGCCAGACCCAGAAGGCGTTGATCGAGGCGTCGGCCAGAAGGAAGGGGCGACCGGTCAGGTCCGCGATGCCCTCCAATGCCGGATCCGGGTGGGCGATCAGAACCTGCGGATCCTTCTGGAAGAAGGCGGCGACCGCCTTCACCGGCGCGCCCTCGGCGACCAGGTTCATCGGGATGAAGCTGTTGGAGCCCATGCCCAGCTCGACCGCCCCGGAGGCCAGCAGTTGGGGCACGTTCACATTGGGGCCGCCCTGGATGATCTGGACGTTCAGCCCGCGCTTCTCATAGGCCCCGGAGGCGAGGGCCTGATAGAAGCCGCCGTGCTCGGCCTGGGCCCGCCAGTCGGTGGCGAAGCGCAGGCGGATGCGACCGTCCGCGTCGGGCTCCACCTCGGAGTTGGTGTTGAAGCAGGACGCAACCGCGGCGCTGGCGACGACGGCGCCCGCGCCCGCCAGAAGGGCGCGGCGGTTGGGCGTAAATCTGCGATTCCCGCGCGAGGTCATGGCCCTGTTTACGGCCAAGGCGGTGGCGACGAAAGGGCGAAGACGGGGCGCCACAGGCCGGAATTGAGCGAGGGGACGAAGGGCTACGGCGAACCGCTGCTCCTCGTCCCCTCGCCAAGTCCGGGTTGGACTTGGCCGTTGAGGTTTCGGACCCTGGCTTCGGCATCAGCAGGGCGAACCCTGACGATGGTCAGCTGTATCCTTTCGCGCCCCTGGTCTCCGGCGTTCCGCGGGTCTGGCCCGCGCCGTCCTTCGATCCCGATCCGGTTCCCGTCCGGTTCCGCGTCAGACCGAAGTCGTCAGCGTCCCCCTGGGGCCTTGATCCTGCCTCCCGTCCGTTACGATCCGAAGATCGCCCGAAACGTCGGGTCAGAGAGCCGGTCCGGTTCGCCTTGAGCCCCGGGTCTCCCCGGTTTTCCGCGCCGCCGTGTCCCTCGGCCTGATCAAGCTCGCTCCAAATCCGGGATCCGACAAGCGCCCCGAATGTTCCGCTTGTGGATCAATTCAGGGATAAAACGTGTCCAATCCCTGTACGGAGAATTTCAGATCGGCAATTTTCTTCGATATGTGAAGATATTGCGACGTTATGCACAGGTCGGCGAAACAGGGTCAATTTTCGTCCGATGTGCGCCTGAAGCCTGTCGATTGGTCAAGCGGTGTTCGAGCCAGGTCGCGACATCGGCCATCGCCTTGCGGGCTAGTGGACCGCCAAAATGGACAAAGCCGTGCGGGGCCAGCGGCACTTCGACGAGTTCGGCGGGCGCGGCGGTTGACCAGGCCTCGGCCATCAGGGCGCTGTCGTCCCTGAGCGGATCAAGGTCGCCGGAGACGAACAGGGCGGGCGGGAGATCGTGCATCCCGGCATAGAGAGGCGACACATCCGGGCGGCGACGGCCGGCCTCGTCCCGATCCGAGAGCAATCGGGCCATGTCGGCGGCCATGGTCGGGCCGTTGAGGAGCAGGGTGTCGCGATTGGCGGCGCGAACCGACGGCGTGCCGGACAGGTCAAAGACACCATAGATGAAAACGCATCCGCGGAAGGCGGCGAACCGGTCTTCATCCCGGAGGGACAAGGCGGTGAGGGCGGCGAGGTGGGCGCCGGCGGATTCCCCGATCAGGAACAGATTGTCTGTCCCGAAGCGCGCCTCCGCGTTGGCGGCCAGCCATCGGCCGGCGGTCAGGCAGTCCGCTATGGCGTGGTCAAGCAGGACGCCCCTACGCTCGCTGAGCAGGCGATAGTCGACCGAGACGACGGCCAGGCCGGTTGCGGCGACGAGGCCAGCGTTCAGATGATCGTTCAGGCCGGCGCTGCCCACCACCCAGCCGCCGCCGTGCATGTCCAGGATCACGCCGCGTGGCGGGTCGGATGGGTGAAGGATGCGAAGGCAGACGTCTCCGTCGGAGGACGGGACACGCAGGGTCTCGACCCTTATGCCGCGCCGTCTCAGCCAGGCGGCGGTCACGGTCTGGGCGGCGACGCCCAGTCTGGCGCTGGCCCACTGGCCGGCTTCCAGTCGCCAGTTGTCGGTCTTCAGGCGAGGCATGAGCGCCAGACCGGCATTGATCCGGGCGGCTGTGCGGCGCTCGGAAGGCGTCAGTTCGACTCGGCGGACGGTGGCGACCATGACGAGACGCTAGGCCGGTTCGGCGAACGTGGCGATGCGGCGTCGGGCCGCCGTCAACCGGCGAGGGCGGCCTTCTTCTCTTCCAGCTCCAGCCACTCCAGTTCGATCTCCTCGAGCTGGGTGCGCGCCTTTTCCGCCGCCTTCATCGCCTTGTCGAAGGCGGAGGGATCGCGGCTGTAGAGGTTCGGATCGGAGAGGATGGCGTCCTGCTTCGCGATTTCGATCGGCAGGGTTTCCAGCAGGCCCTCGATCTCCTTCAGGCGGTGGACGTCCTTGAAGGACATCTTGCCGGGCTTCTTCGGCGCCGCGGCGACAGACGCCGGAGCCGGGTTGGCCTCGGCGCGCTTCGCGGCCTCCTTGTCCTGCGGGCGCGGATTGACGCCGGGCTGGAGGAAGCCGGGGTTCTGGCGGATGAAGTCGGTCCAGCCGCCGGGGGTCTCGACGATGGCGCCGCGGCCGTTCAGGGCCAGGGTCGAGGTGGACAGGCGGTCGATGAAGTCGCGGTCGTGCGACACCAGGATCAGGGTGCCGTCATAGCCCTCCAGC
>JAVHYH010000311.1 GCA_031119155.1 Brevundimonas sp. | reverse complement strand
TGGCGGAGGCGGCCGGTGCGCTGCTTCCCGCACCGGAGGCGCCGCCCGTCGAGGCGGGGCCGGCGGCGGCTTCAGCCTCGGTGGCCTCGGTCATGTCGGCGGCGGGCGGGGGCGTTTCCTCGGGTTGCTGGCAGGCGGCCAGGCCGAAGGTCAGGGCGCCGGCGGCGCACAGCAGAAGAGCTCTCATGGACGGTTTCCTCCCTTATATGTCCGCCTGCTGAACGGCAGCGCTGGCCGTTTCGTTGCGTTTGGAGACGAGGGTGGCGGCGGGGCCACAGGCGCTGGCGGTGAGTTTTTCCGGCTCCGTAGGGCAGGGCGCATGGCCTGAGATGTGGTTCTCGCCGTCGCTGCACGAACGATGCAGCTTCACCTTTCCGGAACGGTCCCCAGTCGCCTGCGCCCGTTACGCTTGAATGGCGCGACTGCAAAACCACATACTCGTATGAAGGCCGCCGAAACGGCGGGCCGAGTCGATACGACCGAACATAGCGTTCCGGCCGCCGACGCGGCGGGCCCGAGATCAACAAGGGCCCCGGAGTAGCATCTATGACCGAGACCAAGACACTTCCCGTCCTGCCGCTGCGAGACATCGTGGTGTTCCCGCACATGGTCGTGCCCCTATTCGTGGGCCGCGAGAAATCCGTGCGGGCGCTGGACGAGATCATGAAGGGCGAGAAGCAGATTCTGCTCGCCACCCAGAAGAACAGCGTCGACGACGATCCGTCCGCTGACGCCATCTATCCGATCGGCGTGCTGGCCAATGTGCTGCAACTGCTGAAGCTGCCCGACGGCACCGTGAAGGTGCTGGTCGAGGGCAAGGGCCGCGCGCGCCTGCTGAAATTCACCGACCGCACCGAGTATTTCGAGGCCGAGGCCGAGGAGATCGCGGACGAGGAGGGCGAACCCTCGCAGTCGGAGGCCCTGCTGCGCGCGGTGATCGAGCAGTTCGAAAACTATGTGAAGCTGAACAAGAAGGTGCCGCCCGAGGCCCTCAGCTCCATCCCCCAGATCACCGACCCGTCCAAGCTGGCGGACTCGGTCGCGGCCCATCTGTCGGTCAAGATCGGCGACAAGCAGGCCCTGCTGGAAACCGTCGCCGTGCCGTCGCGTCTGGAGAAGGTCTACGGCCTGATGGAGGGCGAGATTTCCGTCCTGCAGGTCGAGAAGAAGATCCGCTCGCGCGTGAAGCGCCAGATGGAGAAGACCCAGCGCGAATATTATCTGAACGAGCAGATGAAGGCGATCCAGCGCGAGCTGGGCGAGACCGACGACCAGCGCGACGAAATCCTCGAGCTGGAGAAGCGGATCCGCAAGACCCGTCTGTCCAAGGAAGCGCGGACCAAGGCCGAGGCCGAGGTCAAGAAGCTGCGCAACATGAGCCCGATGTCGGCCGAGTCCACGGTGGTGCGTAACTACCTCGACTGGCTGCTGTCGATCCCGTGGGGCAAGGCCAAGCAGAAGCCGATCGACCTGCAGAAGGCCGAGGACATCCTCGAGGAGGATCACTACGGTCTGGAGAAGGTCAAGGAACGGATCATCGAGTATCTGGCCGTCCAGGCGCGCACCGGCTCGCTAAAGGGCCCGATCCTGTGCCTCGTCGGTCCTCCCGGCGTCGGCAAGACCTCGCTGGCCAAGTCCATCGCCAAGGCGACGGGGCGTGAATACGTCCGCATGTCGCTGGGCGGCGTGCGCGACGAGGCCGAGATCCGCGGCCACCGCCGGACCTACATCGGCTCGATGCCGGGCAAGATCATCCAGTCGATGAAGAAGGCGAAGACCACCAACGCCTTCATCCTGCTGGACGAGATCGACAAGCTGGGCGCCGACTGGCGCGGCGACCCGTCGTCGGCGCTGCTGGAGGTGCTGGATCCGGCCCAGAACTCGACCTTCGGGGACCACTACCTCGAGGTCGACTATGACCTGTCCAACATCATGTTCGTCACCACGGCCAACAGCCTGAACATGCCCCAGCCCCTGATGGACCGGATGGAGATCATCCGGGTCAGCGGCTACACCGAAGACGAGAAGGTCGAGATCGCCAAGCGTCACGTCCTGCCCAAGGTCACGACCGACAACGGTCTGAAGCCGGCGGAGTTCGTGGTGCCGGACGACATCATCCGCGACCTGATCCGCTACTACACCCGCGAAGCCGGCGTGCGGTCGCTGGAGCGGGCGTTCGGCGGACTGGCCCGCAAGGCCGTGCGCGAGATGGCCAAGACCGGCGCGACCTCGATCACCGTCGATCAGGCCAAGCTGGCCGAATACGCGGGCGTGAAGAAGTTCCGCCACGGCGAGACGGACGAGGAGGATCAGGTCGGCATCGTCACGGGCCTGGCCTGGACCGAGTTCGGCGGCGACATCCTGACCATCGAGGCGCTCAAGATGCCGGGCCGTGGTCGCATGACCGTCACCGGCAACCTGAAGGACGTGATGAAGGAGTCGATCTCCGCCGCCGCGTCCTACGTCCGCTCGCGGGCGCTCAGCTTCGGTGTGAAGCCGCCGGTGTTCGAGAAGACCGACATCCACGTGCACGTGCCGGACGGCGCCACGCCCAAGGACGGTCCCTCGGCCGGTGTGGCCATGACCGTGGCCATGGTCTCGGTCCTGACCGGCATCCCGATCCGCAAG
>JAVHYH010000074.1:3503-13732 GCA_031119155.1 Brevundimonas sp. | reverse complement strand
GGCTGGAGCGGAGGCGGCGGCTTCGGCGGCGGCGGCGGCAGTTTGGGCGGCGGAGGCGCTTCGGGCGGATGGTGATCACGGCGACCCCCGACATCCAGAGCCGCATCGCCTCGGCCATCGCAGCGGCGGAGGCCGACACCTCCGGCGAGATCTTCTGCGTGCTGGCCCGCAAGGTGTCGTCCTACCGCGACGTCTCGCTGGCCTGGGCGGCGGCGGCGGCGCTGATCCTGCCGCTGGGGCTGGTCCCGCTTGGCTTCGAGCCCAACTGGGTGCCGGGCCTTTCCTCCGGCTGGGAGGCGTCCCACCTCGCCGCGCGCGAGGCGACCATCGGTCAGGCGGTGACCGCCTATGCCCTGATCCAGGCGGCGATCTTCCTGGTCGTCTTCCTGCTGACCTGCATCCCGGTCGTGCAGCGTCTGGTCACGCCTCGCAATGTGCGGCGGGCGCGGGTGCACAAGGCGGCCATGCAGCAGTTCCTCGCCCACGGCCTGCACGTCACCGAAGGCCGCACCGGCGTCCTGCTGTTCGCCTCCCTGGCCGACCATCAGGTCGAGGTCATCGCCGACAGGGGCATCCACTCGAAGGTCGATCAGACCGTCTGGGCCGATGCCGTCGAGGCCCTGTCGAAGGGTCTGAAGCGCGATGACGCCGCCGAAGGCTTCGAGGCCGCCGTCGGCCTGTGCGGCGCCGTTCTGGCCGAACATTTCCCGCCATCGTCACGGGATCGCAACGAGATCGAGGACAAGCTGGTTATTATCTGAGCGAGCAGCGCCCCCTTGGGGTCGCAATCGGGGTCCACAGCCCTGACCGCCCGCGTGGCCAGCCCGGAATGTCATGCCCCGCCTTATGACCTACAATGTCCATCGCTGCGTCGGTGTGGACCGCAAACTGGATGTCGGCCGGATCGCCGCGGTGATCGCCGAGTACGAACCGGACATCGTCTGCCTGCAGGAGCTGGACGTGGGCCGCGCCCGCACCGGCTTCGTCGATCAGGCCAGCACCATCGCCGCCCGACTGGAGATGAGCTACCATTTCCACCCCGCCATGCGGGTGGAGGCCGAGCTCTACGGCGACGCCATCCTGACCCATCTGCCCGAGCGGCTCGTCAAGTCCGGCGGCCTGCCGACCGTGCGCGGCGTGCCGGGGCTGGAGCCGCGCGGCGTCCTGTGGACGGCGGTCCAAATCGGCGAGGCGACCCTGAACGTCTTCAACACCCATCTGGGTCTGGTGCCGCGCGAGCAGCGGCTGCAGGCGGCGGCTCTGGTCGGCGAACACTGGCTGGGCCATCCGGACTGCACCGGCCCCACCCTGCTGACCGGCGACTTCAACGCCACCTCGATCACCCGCCCCTATCAGACGCTGACCCGCAAGCTGGCGGATTGCCAGCGCAGCCTCGGCCTCAAGCCGTCGGTGAAGACCTTCCCATCCAGCTTCCCGGCGATCCGCATCGACCACTGCTTCACCAGCCCCGAGGTGGTGGTGACGGCCGTCACGGCCCCCTTCTCGCCCCTCGCGCGGATGGCGTCAGATCACCTGCCGCTGATCGTGGACTTCGAGATCAGGCCGTCCTGACCGGCTGGCGGCGGTGCGACAGGGCCCGCCGCTTCCACGGCCGGAAGGCGTCGCGCATCGAGGTCGGATCGCCCAGCTGGAACTCGGCGATGATCTGCTCGACCCGCGACGGCGGAGTCGCGCCGAGGATCTGCATGCGCCCGGTATCGAAGCGCTGCACCGCCGCGCCAACCGAACCCGTCAGTTCCTCGCTGGCGGCGAAGGCGTCCGCGTCCACCCCGATCCAGTGCCCCAGCGTCCGGTGCCGGAAGCGACGGATCGCAGCTCTTCCCGCCTCCGTCGCCGGCGCAACCGCCACGTCGCACTCGGTGTCGAAGCCCAGCGACCGGTTGTTCAGATTGGTCGAGCCGATCCGCAGGATATCATCGTCATAGATCGACATCTTGGCGTGGACGATGATCCGCTCTCCCTGCGCCGTATGGGGCGCGAAGGCGAAGAAGCGGTTGTTGCGGTCCGCCTGCTCCAGCCGGAACAGGACCTCCGACCGGGCCGTGTCCATGGTCAGGCGGTCGAACCAGCTGGGGCTTCCGGCGGTTGAGACCAGCACCACCTCCGGCCCGTCCCACTCCGCCAGCCGTTCGGCCAGGGCCGCGGCGATCACCGGCGAGGTGAAATACTGGTTCTCCAGATAGATCAGCTTCTTCGCGCGCTTGATGGCGTCCAGGTGCAGGGCCTCGTTTTCGCGGGTCTCGTTCCACTGACCGAACTCCGGCTCCGTGCGGGCGATGGCCATGGGGGCGTCGAGGATGTCCGGCTCGACCCCGTCCGGCCAGGGATCGCCCGGCGCGTCCTCGACGATGGTCCGTTCGTCTGTCGCCCGGTACCAGCGGTCCCGCGCCAGATCGCCCAGCGCCCGGGCGGCCGGTCCGTCGACCACGCACATCACCTCGTGCCGCGCCGGGGCGATCAGGCCGGAGGGCATGCAGCGCCGGGGATCGCCGTCCAGATGCTCGTCGCAGTCCCAGCGGTCGACCGACACGTCCCCGCCGCCGCAGAAGGCCACCTTGTCGTCGATGATCACCACCTTCTGGTGATGGCAGGCGCCGGGCGCCGGCGGCGGGTCCAGCCGGAACTCGACCATCCGTTTGCGGAACCAGTTCTGCGCCCGATGCGGGAAGAAGCCCTGCGACGCCGCGATGACCAGCGGCGACTTCCAGATCAGCAGCCGCACGTCCAGCTCCGGGCGCGACTTCACCATCATGCGCAGCAGGTGGCCGATTTCGTCGGTCGGACCGGGATCGGCGATGTCCGGGTGCAGTCGGGTGCGCGGATCGAACTGCCAGCCCAGCAGAACGACCGACCGCTCCGCCTTGTCCAGCGCCGAGCGCAGGGCGGCGAAATAGGCGGCGTTTTCCATCAGCACGGCGAACCGGCTCGCCGTCTCCACGCGCCAGCAGTTCCGGCCGGGGGCAAACAGGCTGTCGTAGTGCTTTTCCATACTGCTACGCCTGACCGATTCGCATGACGACGGCATGTGCATCCCCTGTCAGGAGACACGCGCCGCGCCTTGTCGTTCCCATGTGGCCACACCAACGGTCAATGGTGACGCTTTGTTCACCTCTGGCGCATTGTTTCGCGAAAGATTTGGGCGCATAACGGCGTCCGTCATTTGGACAGGGGAGATCGGCGATGCAGGCGCTGATCGATTTGATCGCAGGCTTGATCGCCATGCTCGCCGCTGCGGCCCTGTCGCAGTTCGGCCTGGATCTTGACGCCCCGCGCAAACCCGACCGCGAGATCCACCGCGTCCGCGACTGCGCCCCGCCGTCGTCCTCCACCGTGATGATCGCTTCGCCGGAGAAGACACGCGAGTGTTGAAAGGCCTCCGGAATCGTCCGGACTCGCCTTTGCTCTGTCGTCCTGACCCGCTAGGGTTCCGCTGTCCCCCAGCGGGCGTCTGCCTGACGCCGTTCGAGACGAGATCGCCGCGTAATGAAGCCTCCCCGCCAACGGCCGCCGCTTAACCTGTCCGATCCGGTGTCGGAACCCGAGGGCGAGCCCGTCGTCACGCCGTTCGAGGACAGCCCTGAACCCGCGCCGCGGGCCGAGCGTCCGATGTCGGAACGCCGCCGCCGTCGCCTGGCCGAGGAACAGCGCCAATCCGCCGAACGCGCCGCCGCCGAGGCCGAGGCCGCCCTGCGTCCCGAACCCGCGCCGCAGCCGGAGCCCGCACCGGCTCCCGAAGCCAAACCTGCACCGGTCGAGCTCCGCGCCCTCGCTGAAAGCGCCGAGGCGCCGCCCGCCGCCTATGCGCCGCCGCCCGCGCCCGCCGTGCCCTCGCGTCGCCGCGAAGCGCCGCAGCCGTCGGGCCGTCACGCCTATCTGGTCGCCGGCGTCGCCGCGGCCCTGTGGATCGGCGGCGTCGCCGCATGGGCCGCCTTCGAGATCGGATCGGGATCGGTCGATCTGGAGCCGCTGCGCATCGCCGTCTATGCGCTGATTGCGCTGGCCCCCGCCGGGCTGGCCATCATGCTGGCCCATGCCGTGCGTCAGGGCGCTGGGCTGGCCGCCGAGACCAAGCGCGCCCGCGACCTGTCCGAGGCCCTGATCGCCCCGACCGCCCTCGCCGCCCAGCAAACCGGCGAGGTGCTGCAGACCCTGCGCATGGATATCGATCAGGCGTCGCTGGCCGCCGAACGCGCCCGCAACGACATGGCCCTTCTGCGCGAGGCGTTGGCGCAGGAAACCGCCCGCCTGAACGAGGCCGCCGAAACCGCCAGCCTCACCGCACGTCGCCTGACCGAACAGCTCGGCGGCGAGCGAGACCAGATGCAGACTCTCGGGACCGCGCTGGACAAGCAGGCGGCCGGGGTGCTGGACGCGGTGGAGCGCCAGTCCCGCATGGTGGTGGACGCCTCCGATCTGGCCCAGACCCAGCTGCGCGAGGCCGAGGCCGCCCTGGCCGCTCGCGCCGCTGATCTGGCCGCCGCCGCCGGAGAGGCCCAGGATGCCGCCCGCGTCGCCGCCGACGACCTGTCCCGTCAGACCCTGCGGCTCGAGAACGCCGGCTCCGGCGTCGCCGAACAGATCCAGTCGGTCGAGGAAGGCCTCGGCCAGCAGCGAGCCGCCCTCGTCACCGCCGCCTATGCCCTGCGCACCGATCAGGAGGACTTCTCCGCCCAGGTCGAGAGCCAGCGCGCCCAGCTGAGCGAACAGCTGTCCGCCGCCCGCACCGCCGCCGGAGAACTGGGCGAGACCTCGAGCCGCACGACCGAGACGGTCAAGGATCTGGTCGAGGCCGCCACGGACCAGTTCAAGGCGCTGGTCGAGATGTCCCAGCGCGAGGCCGACGGCTTCGACGCCGCCACCAAGGTGGCGCTGGACCGCTTCGAGGCCCTCGCCGCCGAGGCGCGCGACGCCCTGGTCGAGGAGACCCGCCGCGCCCTGGCCGCCCTGCAGGCCACCGCGGAGGACTCCCGCATCGCCGCCAGCGAAGCCGCCGATCAGGCCCAACTCCGCGCCGATCGTCTGGGCGAGGCCATGTTCGAGGCCGCGCAGAAGGCCGACGCCGCCGCCGACACCCGGCTGGAAAGCGCCCGCCGTATCGTCTCCGAGTCCGGCGCCCTGCTGGAACAGTCGGGCGACCGCGCGCTGGAGAAGCTGGAGCTGACCGTCGAACGGATGGACGCCGCCCTGGCCCGCATCGACGAGGCTATCGGCGATCTGGACGACCGAGCCGGCCGCCTGCCCGAGGAAGCCCGCAAGCGGGTCGAGGAAGTGCGCCACACCGTCGAGGAAGGCCTCGCCGCCCTTGCCGCCGCCTCGCAGAAGGCCGCCGCCGACACCGAGGCGCTGGATGCCGGCTTCCAGGAGCGGGTCCGCCGCAACTACGACATGCTGACCGAGACCGTGCGTCTGATGGGCGTGGTGTCTGGCGACGGCGCCGCCGGACGCCGCCGGGAGGCCCCGCCCGAGCCGGATCGCGACCGTGAGCCCGCGCGCCCCGCCCGGCAGGAGGAGAAGGGCTTCGGCCTGCGCGGCCGCCTGAAGCTGGAGCCGACGCCCGGCGCGCCGGGCGCGCCGACCCGTCCGCTCGACTGGGCCGATCTGGTCGATGACGGCCAGGAGGACGCCCCGCTGGATCTCGAGACCCCGGTCATGCCCGCGCCCGCCGTCGGCGAGGGCAATCTGGAAGCGCTCAGCCAGCGCGTGGTGACGGCCATCCGCCGGATGGGGGTCGATCCCAACGCCCTCCTGCCGCGGTCGCGCGTCGAGGAAGCCGCCCACGCCCTGACGGATCGCGATCCGGACCGGGCGCGTCAGATCGTGCGCCGCGTCGCTCCGGCGGCCGTGCGCAGCGTTTCGCGCCGCGTCCTGACCGATCCGGACCTGCGCGCCGATTCCGAAGCCTATGTCCGCGCCTTCAGCCGCGATCTGGCCGCTCACGCCTCGGTCGGCGACGGTCCGGCGGTGCTGGGTCGCCTCACCTCGGACGGGGGCCGCGCCTTCATGCTGCTCGACGCCGCCATCGGCGATCTGTCCTGATCCGCCTGCCGTATTCGGAGAAACCGGGCCGCGCCGGGTCCGCACAGGTCTTTTGAACTTGACGTAAGGGGGCGCTGGCCACACCGTCCCTCCTCGTCACACAAGCGTCACGAAGCATTTCATTTCCATGGCCGAACCTGATCAGACGACCACGGATACCCGCCCCGGGATCGTGATTTGCGCGTGGGAGGCCACCGGTTCCGGCTGGGATCCCGTCGAAGACCTGTCGGGCGAGCCCTGGAGCCCGAACGGCGCGCGCACCGTCGCGGTGCCGTCCGAGGAGCCGGAGGCGCTGGCCTCCACCCTCGCCGGCCACCTGAGCGACCGCCGCTGTCGCGCCTTGCTTCTGGTCGGACGTACACGGACCGCCGACCGCTTCCAGCTGCAGATGCGGGCCGAGAACAGGACCGCCGACGGCGTCCGCCTGGACGGTATCGCGCCCAGTGTCGCCCGCGCCACCGCGCCGGTCGGGGAAATGGTCCGGGCCCTGAACGAAGCCGGACTGGCGGCGGGCGCCACCTCGGACGCCGAGGAGGACGCCGGCAGCTATCTGCTCTACCGGGTGCTGACCGGACTGCCCGACGACGCCGATACGCCCGTCGTGGGCCTGTTGCGCGCGCCGGAAGCGGAGTCCGACGCCGCCGTACACAAGGCGGTCAAGACCGCCGCCCAGGCCATGGCGCGCCACCTCGCGCCCCTGCCCCGCTTCCGCCCCGCCTGATCGGATCAGGCCAGCTTTCGCCGGAGCGACAGGGTCGCCAGCAGTCCGGCCAGAGACAGGGCCGCCATCGCGCCGTAGCCGCCCGCGCCGAACCGGTCATACAGCGGGCCTGACGCCAGGGTGGCCAGCCCGATCAGGACACCTGCCGACAATACCGAACTGAGCGTCTGGGCCGCCGTCTGGCTGTCGCGCGGCGCAAGCCTCTCGACCAGCTGCACCCCGGCCAGGAAGGTCGCGGCGAAGGTCAGGGCGTGCAGCGCCTGCAGCGGCCACAGCATCCACAGCGGCGGGGCGAAGGCCATCGCCGTCCAGCGCAGCACGGCGGCCGCCGACCCGACGGCCAATAACAGCCACGGCCCGACGCCGACCCGGCGACGCCAGGGCTCGAACAGCCACATCAGGGCGACCTCGACCACCACGCCGAAGGCCCAGAGCTGGCCGGTGACCGCCTCGCTGATCCCCTGCGCCTTCCACAGCAGGGCCGAGAAACCGTACTGGAAGGCGTGGGCCGCCTGTACCGCCCCGACGGCGAAGATGGCGGTCATGAACACGGGGTCGGTGACCAGCCGGCCCAGCCCCCGGAAGCGGTCCCGTTTGCGCAGCGGCGCCCCCTCGCCTACCGGCTCGGCGGGCAGGAGGAAGGCGCCCGCCGCGGCGATGGCCAGCCCCAGGCCGGTGATCCAGACCACGATCACATCGACCGGCGCGCCCAGCAGGACGGCGCCCATGCCGACATTGACGACCACGAAGGCGACCGAGCCGCAGCCGCGCGGCAGGGCGAAGGTGAATCCGTCTCGCGCCGCCAGCCGCAGCGTCAGCACGTCGCTGAGCGGAATCAGGGCCGCCGCCGCCGTCGCGCCGATGAACCACAGCAGGCCGCGCAACAGCAGGTCGTCCAGCAGGCCCGCACCGCCGTAACCGGCCGCCATCAGCAGGCCCAGCAGGGCGATGGGCGCGCGGCGGGTCCGGAACCCGTCCGCCCAGACCGCCAGCAGCGGCCCGGTCACCAGCCGTCCCAGCATCGGCGCCGCCAGCATGACGCCGATCTGCGCCCCACTCAGCCCCTGGGCGCGAAACCACAGCCCGGCGAAGGGCAGGCTCACGCCGCTGGCGCCGAAGAGCAGCACATATTGCAGACCCATGCGGGCGGCCGGTTTCATATCGGCGAAATAGCAGACGGCGACGCTTCTGTCGGCTAGCCTCACGCCATGACAGTGAATCGCAATCTGGCGGCCTTCGCCGCCGTGAACGGAGCGATGGCGGTGGCGCTCGGCGCCTTCGCCGCCCATGGCACCGGGCCCCAGATCAAGAGCCTGCTGACCACGGGCGCCCAGTATCAGCTGACCCACGCCCTGCTGGGTCTGGCCTGCGCCCTGTGGCCCGCGCGCCCCAGGATGATCGTCATCGCCGGCTGGCTGGCGACCATCGGCGGACTGATCTTCTCCGTCTCGCTCATGGGGCTGGGCCTGCTCAGCATCCGGGCCTTCGGTCCGATCACCCCGATCGGCGGGGTGCTGATGATCGTGGCTTGGCTTTTGCTCGTCGTTGCCGCATTGCGGACCACCAGCAAAGCCTGACGCGGGCCTTCAGAGAGACCGGATTACAGTATGGCCTTCCCTTCGCCCGACGCCCCGCGCCGCGAGCTCTATCCCGAGATCGAATCCTACGCCTCCGGCTACATGAAGACCGAAGGCGTGCACGAGGTCTGGTACGAGGAGAGCGGCAATCCGCAGGGCCTGCCCGTCATCGTGCTGCACGGCGGCCCCGGCGGCGCGGTGAACCCCGGCATGCGCCGCTACTTCGATCCGAAGAAATACCGCATCGTCATGTTCGACCAGCGCGGCTGCGGCAACAGCCGTCCGAACGCCTCGCTGGAAGACAACACCACCTGGACCCTGATCGAGGACATCGAGCGCCTGCGGGAGTTGCTCGGCATCGACAAATGGGCGGTGTTCGGCGGCAGCTGGGGCTCGACCCTGTCGCTGGCCTACGCCATCACCCATCCGGAACGCTGCACCGCCCTGCTGCTGCGCGGCATCTTCCTGCTGACCAAGCCCGAGTTGCACTGGTTCTATCAGGACGGCGCCTCGCACCTCTTCCCGGACGCGTGGGAGCAGTTCATCGCCCCGATCCCGGAGGCCGAGCGCGGCGACCTGATGGGCGCCTACTACAAGCGGCTGATCGGCGACGACAGGGCCGAGCGCGAGCGTTGCGCCATCGCCTGGTCCAGCTGGGAAGGCGACACGGTCAGCGTCCAGGGCCCCTCGGCCCGTCCGGACAAGTTCGCCGAGCCGGACTTCGCCGTGGCCTTCGCCCGCATCGAGAACTGGTACTTCACCAACGGCGGCTTCTTCCCCGAGGAAGGCTGGCTGCTGAAGAACGTCCACCGCATCCGCCACATCCCGTGCTGGATCGCCCAGGGCCGCTTCGACGTGGTGACGCCGATGACCAGCGCCTGGGCCCTGCATCGCGCCTGGCCGGAATCGAAGCTGGACGTCATCGGCGACGCCGGCCACGCCTCGTCCGAGCCGGGCATCATCGACAGCCTGATCCGCGCGACGGACTGGGCGGCTTCGCTCTGAGACGGAATTAGGGAGTAGGAATTAGGACTTAGGGAATGGCGCGGTCGCCTAATTCCTAATTCCTAAGCCCTGCTCCCTCACTTCGGATTGGTCTTCTCCACCAGTTCCGACAGTTGGAAGCCAATCCGCTTGGCCTCGCGCTCGGCGGGCTTCTTTCGAGCATCCAGCAGGACGTTGATCTGGGCGTAGTGCTGGATCAGACGCACGGGCTTGCCCTCATTGTTCCGTCCAAGGAACATGATGAAGTCCGGTCCCCAGAAGCCGACATCCTCGATCTGCATCACCCCGTCGCCAGGCAGGCCGACGATGCGGGCGGCGATCTCCTCGTCCTTGTCGAGCCCCTTCTCATAGTCCTCGATCAGCTTGGATAGGCGGACGAAGGCCCATTCGGCGGGGTTCTCGCGCATCCGCACGCCGTCGGTCAGGGCGGCGGCCTGTTCGGGCGGGGCGTTGGAGATCACCGGCTCCGGACAAGGCTTGTCGCCACAGTCGGAAAACATGGAGGCCGGGGCGACGACGGGCGCAGCAGGGGCGGACGTATCGGACATGCCCTCAATCTAGGCGCCGGACCTGCCCCCGGCCACCCCGATCAGATCAGGCTGTGGCCCTTGGGCAGTTCCGCATAGCGGTGGACGCGGGTGGACAGGACCAGACCGAAGCCGATCATCACCGTCATCATCGACGATCCGCCGTAAGACAGCAGCGGCATGGGCACGCCCACGACCGGCGCCATCCCCATCACCATCGCGCCGTTGATCAGCACGAACAGGGCGAAGAAGGCGGTCATGCCCGCGGCCGAGATCCGGCCGAAATGGCTGTGCGCCAGCGAGGCGATCCGCAGGGCGATCAGGATCACCGCCACATAACAG
>JAVHYH010000074.1:0-3493 GCA_031119155.1 Brevundimonas sp. | reverse complement strand
TCACCAGGCTGAACGAGCCGAGGAAGCCGAACTCCTCCGACACGGTCGAGAAGATGAAGTCGGTGTGCCGTTCCGGCAGGAACTCCAGTTGGCTCTGACTGCCCAGGCCGTAACCCTTGCCCAGCACCCCGCCCGAGCCGAGCGCGATCTTGGACTGGATGATGTTGTAGCCCGTCCCCGTGGGATCGGCCTCCGGGTTCAGGAAGGTCAGCACCCGGTTGCGCTGATAGTCATGCATGCCGAACATCACGAACGGCGGAATGATCGCGACGGCGGCGGCGATGCCCGCGGCGATGACCCGCCAGCTCAGCCCCGCCAGGAACATCACGACCGCGCCCGTCAACCCGAGGATCATGGCGGAGCCCAGATCCGGTTGCTTGGCGATCAGGAGGAAGGGCAGTCCGATCATGCCCGCTGGGAAGATCAGCTTCCACGACCAGCGCGCCTCCTGCGCCGTGTGGCTGTGGTACCAGCGGGCCAGGGCCAGCACGAGACCGATCTTCATGAACTCGGCGGGCTGGATGCGGGTGAATCCGAGGTTCAGCCAGTTCTTGGCGCCGGCCCCCGCGGGTTCATAACCCAGCGGCGTGAACTCGATCATCAGTACAAGGATCAACACCACCCCGTACATCGGATAGGCCGCGCGGAACCACCATTTCGGGTGAACCATGGCCAGACCGAGCATCACCGCCAGCAGGGCGCCGAAGCGGATCAGATGGTTGATCGCCCAGGGACGCCAGCTGCCGCCGGCGATCGAATAGAGCATGGCGGCGCCGACGCCGGCGATCACGCAGATCAGGGCGATCAGGCGCCAGTCCAGCTCGGCGATCTTGGTCGACAGCCGGTCGCGCTCGCCCGGACGGGTCAGTGCGGAGGACGTCATTGCGGCGGTTCCGGCGTTTCGGACGGGGGCGCGGCCTCGACCGGCGCGGCGGTGACTTCGGCAGCCCCTGCGGCGGGGGCGTCCGCGCCGTCCGCAGCGCCCAGCTCCCCGGCTTCATGCGAGCCAGGGTCTTCCGTCTCGGCGAAACCGGCCTGTTCGATGCGCTGGCGGATCTCCGGATCCTTAAGCAGGGCGACGCGCATCACCTCGCGAGCGCGGGGCGCCCCGGCTGTGCCGCCGCCCATGCCGCCGTGCTGGACGATCACCGACACGGCGTAGCGGGGATTGTCGATCGGCGCATAGGCGATGAACAGGTTGTGGTCCTTCTCCGCCCACGGACGACCGGCGCCCTTGCGCGAGCCCGAACCGTAGTTGCGCGCCTGTGCCGTACCGGTCTTGCCCGCCATGCGGACGGCGCCGAGCCCCAATTGGCTGTTACGGAAGCCGGTGCCGCCCACGTCCGTCACCCGGTTCATGCCGTCGCGCAGCACGACCAGCATCGCCGGATCATAGGGCAGATCACGCACATCCCCCGACGGCGGCTGCTCAACCCCGCCCACCGACTTGATCAGTCGCGGCATGATGGCCTTGCGTCCATTGGCGAGGCGCGAGGTGTAGACGGCCAGTTGCAGTGCGTTGACCGTCAACGCGCCCTGTCCGATCCCGTAGCTGGGCGTCTCGCCCGGATACCATGTGCCATCGCCCCGCACCGGGTTCTCGCGACGCCATTTCCGGTCCGGCACCAGACCCGCCTTCTGGCCATCAATGCCGATATCGAACGTCTGGCCGAAGCCCATGGTGCGGGCCACATCGGCGATGGCGTCCGGCCCCATCTCGACCGCCAGCGTCATGAAGTAGACGTTGCAGGAGTTCTTGATCGCGTCCCGCATGTCCTGCGAGCCGTGGGTGGCGTGACAGGCGAAGCGGCGGCCCAGATAGAAGCCGCCGTTGCAGAAGATGCGGCGATCAGGGTTGGCGCCCCGCATCAGTGCGGCCAGACCGGTGACCGGCTTGAACGTCGACCCCGGCGCGAACACCCCGGTGATCGCCTTGTCCGTCAGCGGACGACGCTCGTAATCCGCCCAGGCGCGATAGGTCCGCGACGGCACCCCGCCGACGAACAGGTTCGGATCGAACGACGGCGCCGAGACCATGCACAGAATGTCGCCGTTGCGGATGTCCATGACCACGCAGGAGCCGGACTCCTCGCCGAAGACCTCGAGCGCCCGGTTCTGGATGTCGGCGTCCAGAGTCAGGACCACGTCCTTGCCGGCGATCGGTGGACGGGAACCGCCCACATCCTCGGCCACCACTCGGCCGCGCGCGTCGACCTCGACCCGGTTGCCTCCGGCCTCGCCGCGCAGGTCGGTGTCGAAAGCCTTCTCGACGCCCTGACGTCCGATGCGGAAGCCCGGATTGAACAGGATTTCGGGCACCTTCTCGCCCGTGTCGCGGATCGCCTTGATGTCCCGGTCATTCGGCTTGGCCACATAGCCGACGACGTGGGCGAAGGAGCCGCCGAACGGGTAGAAGCGCGCCTCGTTCATATCGACCATCACGCCCGACAGTTCGTTGGCGTAGAGGTTGACCTTGGCGAACTCTTCCCAGGTCAGGTCGCTCTTGACCGGCACAGGCGAGAAGCGCGGCGCGGCGTTGACCTCGCGGATGATCGAGCGACGGCGATCCAGGGTGTCGGGCAGCAGCCGGCCCAGCAGGTCCAGGGTCTGGTCCAGATCCTTGGTCTCGTCGCGCACGACCAGCACGCGGAAGCTCGGCCGGTTGCCGGCGATGACCACGCCGTTGCGGTCCAGCACCCGCCCGCGCGGGGGCGGGACCAGACGGAAGTTGAACTGGTTCTGGCTGGCCAGGGTCGCATACTGGTTCGCCTGGAACACCTGCAGCTGCGCCAGCCGCCCGCCCAGCGCCAGCCCGCCCAGCGTGGTCAGGCCGCCCAGCACGAAGGTGCGGCGCAGGAACGAGCCCTGACGCTCATTCGGGTCCGAGAAGAAGATGGACGGTTCCGAGCTCATCGGAACCTCACGTCACCGTCCTCGAACCGCTCGATCATGCGATCGGCGAACGGGAACAGCAGAAGGGTCGGCACGACCTGCCCGATCAGGGCCAGGATGGAGGGCGCATTGCCCGCTTTCAGGCCGACGATCAGATAGACGATCAGGAAGGCCACGCCGCAGCAGGCGGCGAACCAGGTGAACAGCACCAGCGTCTCCTGCCCCGCGAGGAAGGAGCGCGAGCCCAGCACCACTGCATAGATGCCCAGCAGGGACAGGCCCCAGACGCCGAGGGGGCCGTACCAGAAGACGTCGAGGAACAGGCCCAGCGCCATCAGCACCATGGGCGCGATGATGGAGGGGCGGATCAGCGGCCAGGCGAAGGCGAGGACCATGGGGATGACGGGCTCGGGCAGGGTCAGGCCGAACAGCTTGACCGGCGTCGCCAGAAGGATGGTGGCGGCGACCGTGATCAGCGCCGGAATGACAATCCACTGCGTCGGCCCCACGACACGGACCGCAACGGGACGTCTCATTCGGTCCCCCCGGGTGCAGGGGCGGCGGGCTGGGCCGGCGGTCAGGCCGGGGCGCTGCTGTGGGT
>JAVHYH010000073.1 GCA_031119155.1 Brevundimonas sp. | reverse complement strand
GGACCAAGAAGAACGTCCACCCCGGCAAGATCGTCTCGACCTCGCAGGAAGTCGATGTGGTCGTGCTGGACGTCGACGCCTCCAAGCGCCGCATCTCGCTGGGCCTGAAGCAGGCCCAGGACAACCCGTGGGATGCCTTCGTGGCCAACAACCCGATCGGCTCGACCGTCGAGGGTGAAGTCAAGAACGCCACCGAGTTCGGCCTGTTCATCGGCCTGGACAACGACATCGACGGCATGGTCCACCTGTCGGACCTGGACTGGAACGTGTCGGGCGAAGAAGCCATCCAGCGTTACCGCAAGGGCGAAACCGTCAAGGCCAAGGTCCTGGACGTCGACGTGGAGAAGGAACGCGTCTCGCTGGGCATCAAGCAGCTCGGCGGCGATCCGATGGAAGGCGACACCTTCAAGAAGGGCCAGCAGATCACCGTCACCGTGACGGCGATCGAGACCGGCGGCATCGAGGTCAAGTTCGGTGAAGAGGATGCTCCGGCGACCTCGTTCATCCGCAAGTCGGACCTGTCGCGTGATCGCAACGAGCAGCGCACCGAGCGCTTCTCGGTCGGCGACCGCGTCGACGCCATGGTCACCGGCGTCGACAAGGCCTCGCGCCGCGTGTCGGTGTCGATCAAGGCCCTGGAAATGAAGGACGAGGCCGAGGCCATCGAACAGTTCGGTTCGTCCGACTCGGGCGCCTCGCTGGGCGACATCCTGGGCGCCGCCCTGCGCGAAAAGGCCGGCTCGAAGGACTAACCCCCTTCGCCATCGGCGACTAACGGATCAGGCGGTCGGAGAAATCCGGCCGCCTTTTTCGTGTCCGGCGGTCGGGCCGGCGGTAAAATTATGTACGCTTGCCGACAGTTAACCCACAATTCGACCGTCTCTCAGGGCTTTGGGACTTTTTCCCCCGGTGCGCGAGCGTTAGTGTGGGGTTGCATCCGGCGTTCAGATGCACCCGTATGGCCGGGATGGTCAGAGAAGGGTGGGGGCCTGCATGATCAAATCAGAGCTGATCGAAAAGCTCGCGGCGGAAAACACGCATCTGACCCATGCCGAGGTCGAGCGCGTGGTGAACGTCGTGCTCGGCCAGATGGTCGATGCGCTGGGCGACGGCGGTCGCGTGGAACTTCGCGGCTTCGGAGCCTTTTCCGTAAGGGGACGCCCGGCCCGCGCCGGTCGCAACCCGCGCACGGGAGAGTCGGTCGAGGTGCCGGCCAAGGCTGTGCCCTTCTTCAAGAGCGGCAAGGAGCTGCGTGAGCGGCTGAACGCCGACTGACCTTCAGGAGCCCCATGGGACTGGTTAGCGAGTTCAAGGAATTCATCGCCCGCGGCAACGTCATCGATCTCGCCGTCGGCGTGATCATCGGCGCGTCGTTCGGCAAGATCGTCACCAGCCTGGTCGAGCAGGTGGTCATGCCGCCGATCGGCCTGCTGCTGGGCCGGGTGGATTTCTCGAACCTTGAATGGGTTCTGGTGCCCGAAAACCCGGCCACCGAAGAGATCGAGAAGGTCGCCATCCAGTACGGCGCCTTCATCAACACCGTGATCCAGTTCATGATCGTGGCGTTCGTGATCTTCCTGATGGTCAAGCTGGTCAACAAGCTGCGTCGCGAACAGGCGGCTGCGCCCGCGCCGGAAGTGCCGCCCGCGCCGACCGCGACCGAGGCCCTGCTGGCCGAAATCCGCGACGAGCTGAAAGCCCGCCCGAAAGCCTGATCCGGAACTTGGTTCAGGCCTTGGAGGCGGTCGCCGAGGCCGCCTTCGCCGTCCGCTTCGACCGGACCTGCCGGCCCAGCGGAATCGGGCGCAGACAGATCGCATAGTCGCCGTCATAGGGCGTCGGCGACCACAGCGCCGGATCGGGCGCATCTTCCGCGAACTGGACATGACAGTGGCCCCAGCCGCCCTCGCGGCGGGCCGTGCGCGCGAACTCCCCCAGCCGTTCCAGAGCCTGCGGCGTCACTGTCTGCAGCCTCAGCTTGGCGGCGCCCATGGCGTGGGCGGCGGACTTCAGCGCCCGCATCAGGGCCGGAACGGCGTCGGGGTGATCTTTCAGCGCCTCCAGATCGACAATCTCCAGAACCGGCGGCTCAAGGATGTTCGACTTGGCCATCATGGCCTGGGCGTAGGCGACGATCCCGCCGTCGCGCCGGACCGCGAGGGCCAGCGGCGCCTGGGTCAGGTCAGGATCCTTCAGACGCCAGCGCTGGGCCTCGGGGCTGCGGTCCGCCAGCAGGCGGCCCTCGGCGACCAGAGCCTCCCAGAAGGCGGCATAGGGCGAGGCGTCGCCAAAGTCGGTCAGCACCTCCACGCCGCCGGGCAGGTCCAGGCGCACGGCCCGGCCGAGGCGGTCGTTCATCAGCCGCTCGCCCAGACCTTCGACAAAGCCGGGCGCCAGGTCGTAGAGGCGCTTCCACAACCGGCCCGCCGCCAGCGGCAGGGGATCGACCACCCAGCTCAGTTTCAGCGCATGGGTCTGTTCGGGCCAGGCCTGCATGCCGTGACGGACGTAGAGGGGCTGGGACTTGGAATTGGCGTTGAAGGTGTAGCGGGCGAAGACGACCGGCTGGCGGGTGAAGGTCTTCAGCATGGCGCGGCTGCCGCCCCGGGCGGCGCGGGTGACGATGATCGAAAAGCCGGTCGCGCCGTGCAGGCGGCGCTCGCCCAGCCGGAAGCGCTGGATCAGATTGCCGACGTGCGCCGCCGGTTCGCCGTCCGGGCCGTCGATGATCCAGCCCGCCGGCGCGCCGATCTCCAGCCGCGCGGGATTGGAATGCAGCCAGCGCCAGCCGGCCAGCGACCGTTCCGGCCAGCCGACGCTACGATGCAGGGCCTGCACCGCCGGATAGTCTGTCTCCGCGATCTCTCTCATCGTCCTATGGCCAAGCTGTATCGTTCCGGGAGCGGAGCGATCCGCAGGGTGTGAGACGTGCAGGGACCGGGCCGGAGGGTCTGGGGTTGTGCCCGCTTCCGGACAGGATTCCGCATTCCGGTTTGACTCTCGGACGGGCGGAACAAATAATGAACATCCATCGTTCCGGGCCTGTCATGTCTCCCTCTTCCGCCGCATCGCCGGATCCCTTTCCGGAGGCCGCCGCGCCTCTGGAAGAGGTGTGCGCGCCGACGCCCCGGGACCGGGCGGCGGCCCTGCTGTTCGCCCTGTCGCGACGGCCGCCGGGGGATGAGCGACCTGTGCTGCTGGCGGCGTCCCGCGCCTGGCTGGGTGAGAATGGACGGCCCTATGGCCCGGGCCTGCCCGGCGTGGCCCTGATCCTGACGCCGGTGGCGACGGCGGCGGAGGGGCTGTGGGTGATGGAACAGGCGCTGCGGTCGGGGGCGGTGTCGCTGGCGCTGGGCGCGGTGGACGGCGCCACCCTGGCCCAGACGCGGCGGCTGGATTTCGCGGCGAAGGAAGGCGGCTCGGTCGGGCTGATCCTGCCGCGTTTGCCGGAGGGGCTCAGCGCCGCCCGCCGCCGCTGGCAGGTGGCGACGGCCCTGTCCGCGCCCGACGCCGACGACCCGCGCGCGCCGGGCCGCACCCGTCTGGCGGCCGAGATGACACGCGGCCGGGGCGAGCGTCCCGGTCTCTGGATGCTGGAGCAGGATGATGAGACGCATCGTCTCCGTCTGGCTGATCGACTGGCCGGTTTCCGTCCGCCGCCGATCGCTGGAACGGGCGCGACGTCCGGCCTCGCCGCCTGACCCCGCCCTCGACCCGCAGGCCCCGCTCGCCCTGATCCTCAAGAACAGCCGGGGCGCGGCGGTGATCCACGCCCTGAATCCGGCCGCGCGCGCCGCCGGGCTGAGGCGCGGCCAGACGCAGGCGGATGCGCTGGCCATGATCCCCCACCTGCTGTGCCAGCCCGCGGACGTCGCCGCCGACCATCGGGCGCTGGAGGCGCTGGCGGTCTGGGCCGAGCGGTGGTCGCCGTCGGTCAGTCTCGATCCCTCGGGCGACGGGCTGGAGGGGCTGTTCCTCGATGTGACCGGGGCGACCCATCTGTTCGGCGGCGAGGCGGCGCTGCTGGCCCTGATCCGCGTCCGGTTGGCCGAGGCGGGCGCGACCGCGCGTGTGGCCATGGCCCCGACGCCGGGCGCGGCCTGGGCGCTGGCCCGGTGGGGCGAGGGACAGGATCCGGTGGCGACGGACGAGACCCTGTCGGACGGGCTGGCCGACCTGCCCATCGAGGCGCTGCGGCTGGACGACCGGACCGTTTCCGCCGCGCGTCGGCTGGGGCTGAAGAGTATCGGCAGCCTGTACGCCATGCCGCGCGCAGGGCTGGCGAAGCGGTTCCGCGACGGCGACGCCATCGGTCTGGTGAAGCGGCTGGATCAGGCGCGCGGCCATGTGGCCGAGGCCCTGACCACGGTGCGTCCGCCCGCCCGCTATCGCGTCTGGCAGGCCTTCGCCGAGCCGCTGGGGGATGTCGCCGGGGTGGAGGCGCGGCTGCCGGAGTTGGCGGCGGAGCTGTCGCGGGCGCTGGAGCGGGACGGGCAGGGGGCGAAGGCCCTGACCCTGACCGGTTTCCGCACGGACGGGGAGACGACGTCGCTGTCGGTGCGGATGGGCCTGCCGGGGCGGGAGGCGTCGATCTGGATGCGGCTGTTCCGCGAGACGGGGTTCGGGCGGCTGGAGCTGGGCTTCGGCCTCGACGCCCTGATGCTGACCGCTGACCTGACCGAGGCGATGACCGCGCGGCAAGGCGTGCTGGAGAGTGAGGCGGAGGCGAAGCAGGCGGAAGGTCTGGCCGTGCTGATCGATCGCCTGACCGCCCGTCTGGGCGAAGGGCGGGTGCTGACGTCGGAGCCGGTGGACAGCTGGATTCCGGAGCGGGCCGAGCGACTGGTCCCGGCGTTAGGGAAGGCGCCGGCGGCGGATGCGGCGGACGCAGGGCGGCGTCCGATCCTGCTGCTGGAGCCGCCCGAGCCGCTGGAGGATCCGGTCTTCGACCTGCCCGACGGCGCGCCCGCGCGCTTTACCTGGCGCCGGGTCAGCCGACGGATCGTGCGGGCCGAGGGGCCGGAACGGCTGTCGCCCGAATGGTGGCGGCCCCGCCCGGATGGGCGCGAGGTGCGCACCCGCGACTACTACCGAGTCGAGGACGGCGAGGGCGGGCGCTACTGGCTGTTCCGCGAGGGCCGCTACGGTTGGGACTACACGGGTGTCGGCGACGACCGGCGCGCGCCGTCCTGGTGGATGCACGGGGTGCTGGCGTGAAGTGGGATGGCCGGTACGCCGAGCTGGGAGCGATCACCAACTTCAGCTTTCTGGAGGGGGCGTCGCATCCGGGCGAGCTGATGCGTCAAGCGAAGGCGCTGGGACTGGCCGCCGTGGGGGTGGCGGATCGCAATACCCTGGCCGGGATGGTGCGGGCGGCGATGGGGGCGGAGGAGAAGGGCATCCCCCTGATCGTCGGCGCCCGGCTGGGGTTCACGGACGGGACCGACCTGATCGTCTTCCCTCGCGACCGCGCCGCCTATGGCCGGCTGTGCCGTCTGCTGACGCTGGGCAAGAGCGAGGCGGTGCCGCAGGGCGGGGCAGGGGGAGATGGCGCAGACACCCCCTCCACCCCTTCGGGGGGCCCCTCCCCCATAGAGGGGGAGGAGACACGGATCGAGAAGGCGGAGACGCGGCTGACCTTTGAACAGGCGGTCGCACTGGGCGCCGGGATGATCGCTCTGGCGCCCGCGCCCGAGACGCCGGATGCGGCCTTCGAGACGCGGCTGGAAGGCTGGCGGAAGGCGTGGCCGGATGAGCTGTATTTGGCGGCGGCGCCCCTGTGGCGGGGCGATGACCGGCGCAGGCTGGCGCGGCTGGCGGCGATGGCGGAACGGACCGGCGCGCCGATGATCGCCACCAATGCGGTGCTGTATCACCACCCCGATCGGCGGATGCTGCAGGACGTGCTGACCTGCATCCGGGAGGGGACGACCATCGACCGGGCCGGGCGTCGGCTGCAGGCCAATGGCGAGCGTTTCCTCAAGCCGCCCGAGCAGATGGCCCGGCTGTTCCGGGGGCATGAGGCGGCGCTGGCGCGGACCATGGACGTGGCGCGGGCCTGCACCTTCTCGCTGCGGGAGCTGAGCTATCAGTACCCGGATGAGCCGGTGCCGGAGGGCTATTCCGCGCAAGGCTGGCTGACGCGGCTGACGCTCAGGGGCGCCCGGGACCGCTGGCCGAAGGGCGTGCCCGCCGACATCCGCGCCACCATCCTGAAGGAACTGCGGCTGGTCCGGGCGCTGGACTACGCCCCCTACTTCCTGACGGTGCACGACGTGGTGGCCTGGGCGCGGTCCCGGCCCGATCCGATCCTGTGTCAGGGCCGCGGCTCGGCGGCCAACTCGGTGATCTGCTTCTGCCTCGGCGTGACCAATGTCGATCCGACCCAGCAGGATCTGCTGATCGAGCGGTTCATCTCGTCCGAGCGGTCCGAGCCGCCGGACATCGACGTCGACTTCGAGCACGAGCGGCGGGAGCAGGTGATGCAGTACGTCTTCAACCGTTATGGCCGCGACCGGGCGGCCATCGTGGCGACGATCATCCACTATCGCCCCCGTTCGGCGATCCGTGACGTGGGCAAGGCGCTGGGGCTGACGGAGGATGTCACGGCGCGCATGGCCGACACCGTCTGGGGCTCGTGGGGCGATGCGGTGAAGGACGAGCATGTCGATCGCACGGGGCTGAGCCGCGACGACGCGCGCATGCAGCTGGCGCTCGACCTGACCGCCGAGATCATCAAATTCCCGCGCCACCTGAGCCAGCACGTCGGCGGCTTCGTGCTGAGCCAGACGCCGCTGCTGGAGATCGTGCCCATCGGCAATGCGGCGATGGACGACCGGACCTTCATCGAATGGGACAAGGATGACATCGACTGGCTGGGGCTGATGAAGGTCGATGTGCTGGCGCTGGGGATGCTGACGGCGATGAAGCGCGCCTTCCGCATGATCGAGACCACCTATGGCCGCCCGCTGAAGGATCTGGCGGCGGTCCCGTCCGAGCGGCGGGGCGTCTATGAGATGTTGTGCAAGGCGGACTCGCTGGGGGTGTTCCAGGTCGAAAGCCGGGCGCAGATGTCGATGCTGCCGAGGCTGCAGCCGCGCGTGTTCTATGACCTGGTGGTGCAGGTCGCCATCGTCCGGCCCGGCCCGATCCAGGGCAGGATGGTGCATCCCTATCTGCAGCGCCGGGCCGAGCGGCGGGCGTATGAGCAGCGCCACGGGAAGGGCAGCTATCGCTTCTCCATGCCGGGCTCGACGGCCAATCCGTCCGAACTGACCGATGTGTTGAGGAAGACGCTGGGGGTGCCCCTGTTTCAGGAGCAGGCGATGAAGATCGCCATGGTCGCGGCCGAGTTCACCGGCGACGAGGCCAACGGTCTGCGCCGGGCGATGGCGACCTTCCGGCACAACGGCACCATCGGGAATTTCGAGGAGAAGATGGTCGGGCGGATGATCGCGCGCGGCTATGATCCGGAGTTCGCCCAGAACAGCTTCAACCAGATCAAGGGCTTCGGCGAATATGGCTTTCCCGAGAGCCACGCCTGTTCCTTCGCCCATCTCGTCTATGTGTCGGCCTGGGTGAAGTGGCTGTATCCCGATGTGTTCGCGGCCTGCCTGCTGAACAGCCAGCCGATGGGCTTCTACGCCCCGGCGCAGATCGTCCGGGACGCGCGCGAGCACGGGGTCGAGGTGCGCCATCCCGATGTGAACGCCAGCGACTGGGATGCGACGCTGGAGCCGCGCCCGCGTCGCCGCCGAAGGGCCCTGCGCCTCGGCCTGCGGGCCATCGACGGGTTCAAGAAGGGCTGGGCCGAGGCGATCATGGAGGCGCGGGCGCAGGGGCCGTTCGCGGATCTGGATGATCTGCGGCTGCGGGCGCGGCTGCCCCCGGCGGCGATGGACCGGCTGGCGGAGGCGGATGCCTATGGCTCGCTGAAACTGAGCCGTCGGCAGGGGATGTGGGCCGCGCGCGGGGCGCCGCCGGCGGCCAGTGCGCCGCTGTTCGAGGCCATGGGCTTGCGCGAGGCGGACGGCAGGCCGCCCGAGGCCCTGCCGGAGCTGGCGGCGTCGGAGGAGGTGGTGGGCGACTACCAGACGATCCGCCTGTCCCTGAAGGGCCACCCGGTGGCTTATCTGCGCGAACGGCTGGCGCAGACGGAGGCGGTTCCTGCGACCGCTCTGGCCAGATTACCCAACAACAGGAAGGTGATCGTCGGAGGCGTGGTGCTGGTGCGTCAGCGGCCCGGCACGGCCAAGGGCGTCTGCTTCATGACCGTGGAGGACGAGACGGGGGTGGCCAATCTGGTGCTGTGGCCCGACGTGTTCGAGCGGCTGCGGCCGGTGGCCATGGGCGCGCGGATGGTGCTGGCGCGGGGCAAGGTCCAGACCGCCGAGGGGGTGACCCATCTGGTCGTCGAACAGCTGGAGGACTGGACGCCGATGCTGGGTCATCTGACCCCCGACGCGGCGCCGGGATCGGGTCATGCGCCGACGCGGGGGCGGCATCCCCGCGACGTGCGGGTGCTGCCCGGATCGCGCGATTTCCACTGAAAACCGTAGAGGAATTCGACGACGGATTTTCGGAGAAAGCGAAGACGCAAAAGTGCGACAGCAGAGATGCCGACGACTCCGATTACAGCGCGGCGTCCTGTCGGTCAGGCGCCGGCGGATTTCGCCTTGAGCGGCGGCGCGGGCTCGGCGTCGTCGAGCCCCAAAGTCAGGGTCTCGGTCTGATCGGTCAGGTAGAAGCTCTTCAGCTCCCCACCCGTGTCCGCATGCAGCAGTTCCACCGTGGCGCCGGAGGCGTTGGCCTCGCGGGCCAGACGCATGGCGCACTGGAAGGCGGCGGCGCGGTTGGGGAAGCGTCCGAACTGGCGCCGCTCCGACACCACCCGCCAGTCGTCGCCGCACAGCAGGATGGCGTAGCGGATCAGGCGTCCGTCGGCCTCGGGCTGACGGTCCAGCGTGTCTGTCAGCTGATCCGGCACCAGGCCGACGGCGAGGGCGAGATCGGGATCGCGCTTCTGGGCCTTCTCGGACAGCATGGCGGTGATCTTCCGGCGATCGACCGGGCGGGCGTAGAGGTAGCCCTGACCGAGGGTACAGCCGAAATTGCGCAGCAGTTCGGCCTGCATCTGGTTCTCGATGCCCTCGGCGACGACCTTGATGCCCAGCTTGCCGGCCATGGTCAGCAGGCCCTCGACGATGGCCGTGCTGCGGCTCTCCGGCTCCATGCGGGCGACGAAGGACTTGTCGATCTTGATGATGTCGACGGGCACCGACAGCAGGTGTGTCAGGGAGGCGAAACCGGTGCCGAAGTCGTCCAGCGCGACCTTCAGGCCGTTGGCCCGCATCTTCTGGATCTCGTTGGCGACCAGTCCGTCGCTGGCCATATAGACCGTCTCGGTGACCTCCAGAATGATGTGCTGCAGCGACACGTCCTCGCGGGCGAAGGCCTGCCGGATCAGCTCGTGCAGGTCGCCGCCCTGGAAGTCGGCCGAGGAGACGTTGATGCCGACGTGCTGGAACCAGATGCCCTGATCCAGCCAGGCGCGGACGTCGCGCGCGACGATATCCAGCATGCGGGCCGTCAGGCGGGTGGCGGTATAGATGTCGGTGGTGGCGTCGAAATAGTCGCCGGCGGGAATGACCTCGCCGCTCTCGGTGACGACCCGGAACAGGGCCTCCAGCCCGACGATCTCGCCGGTGTCGAGGCGCACGACAGGCTGATAGTGGGCGTCGATCCGGTCTTCCTGCAGGGCGGCGCCGACGTCGCGGATGGCGGTCAGCCGGCGGCTCATCGCCCCGCCCAGATCGGGATTGTAGAGGACGGCCCCCCCGCGGCGGGTCTCCTTGGCGTGATACAGGGCGAAGTCGGCGTTCTGGCGCACGTCCTCGGGAACGGCGTCCGCCGCCGCGACCGCGCAGCCGATGGTGGCCCGCGGCGCCGCCAGATGGCCGTCGCAATCGACCGGCTCCTGCAGGTTCTCCAGAATCCTCTCCGCCACGGCGACGGGATTGTCCGCCGACGGGCCCTCGATCAGCACGGCGAACTCGTCGCCGCCGAGGCGATAGGTCCTGTTGGCCCCCGCCGCCTTCTCGATGCGCCAGGCGGCGGCGCGGATCAGGCAGTCGCCGGCCCGGTGGCCGAAGGTGTCATTGACGGTCTTGAGGTTGTCCAGATCGATCAACAGCAGGGCCCAGGGCGCGTCCTCGTCGGCCCGGCGGATGCCGGCGGCGTTGAAGGCGGCGCGGTTGGGCAGGTCGGTCAGGATGTCGCGATAGGCCAGCCGGTACTGGGCCGCCGCCTGCTGGTCCCGCTCCAGCGCGATGGCGCACAGGTGGATGCTGGCCTGAACGACCTCGGCCTCCTGATGGGTGTGGGCGCGGGGCTGGCGGAAATAGAAGGCGAAGGCGCCCAGCACGTCGCCGTCCTTGCTGAGGATCGGCGTGGACCAGCAGGCGCGCAGGCCGATGGCCAGCGGCAGATAGGCATAGGGCGCCCAGCGGGGATCGGTGGCGATATCGGTCGCCTCGACCGGCTGCTTCAGATAGATGGCCGCGCCGCAGGAACCGACGTCCGGCCCGATCGGCAGGTTGTCGAAGGCCGCCGCATAGGCGCGGGGCAGGCCCGGAGCCGCCAGCGGATGCAGCAGGCCGTCGTCGTCCACGGTCAGGATGGAACAGACCACGCCGGGCAGCAGAGCCTCGACGCGGACGCACAGGGCCTCGGCGGTGGCGGCCAGCGGTTCTCCCCGGGCGACCATCTCGAGGATGTCATTCTGGAGCAGGAGCTGCATGAAAGATCACCTCAGTTACGGTGATGCTTCCATAGGTTGAGTTAAGGCCGGGCTACGGAGTGTGCTTAACGCTGGAAAACCGACGTTTCGTCAGTGGTCTAGCGAGGCGCAGACCTTTCCGGCACAACAAGCAGCAGGTGATTGCTGCCAACGCAGGGAACACTCAGACTGCCGGAAGCGTCTCCGCCGGGTCATCTTCCTGCGCCGCCGCATATTGCTGGAGCATCAGAGCCCGACGATCGGCGGGGTGGATGTCTATGATCCAGACGTCCGTCAGTTCGACCGTCCCATGTTCGGCTTCGTTTCCCGCGAAAAAGAAGACCTCAGCCAGCGGCCAGTCGTCATGCCAGGTCGTCATGACGCTTTTGTCGTCAGGGATGCTCTCGAAATCGTGCAGTGTGAGATTCGCCCAGTCGATACTGTCGTCCCACTCGGTCGCCTTGCGGCCCCATGCCATCATGTAGAGGCAGCCGCTGAGGACCAGCCAATCGCTGATCCGGTTCTGCCAGTCCGGATCGACGTCCTGCTCGATCAGCACGACAGCCTTGAACGGGCCGTCCTGCCCGATGGCGGGCGGCTCCGATCCGGCGGGCAGGTGCAGGTAGCGGATCGCCATCGGATGGCGCTCAGCCCTTGCGCCGCCAGCGCCACAGCCAGATGCGGTAGCCGATGATGGGGGCGAAGCCGCAGATCAGCGCCGCGGCCAAAACCGTCCAGAACCCGCCGCCCAGCCAGAATTCGCCCGCCAGCGCCCCGACCACGGCCGCGACGAGCGGGCCGAGCCAGGGCAGCCAGGACGGCGGACGCATCTGCATTCAGGCGTCGACCTTGATGACGCCGCGACGGATCTGGTCCAGCTCGATCGAGTCGAACAGGGCCTGGAAGTTTCCGTTGCCGAAGCCCTCGTTGCCCTTGCGCTGGATGATCTCGAAGAAGATCGGGCCGAAGGTGTCCTGGGTGAAGATCTGCAGCAGCAGGCCTTCCTCGTCCGAACCGTCGATCAGGATGCGGTTCTTGCGCATCCGCTCCACGTCCTCGCCGTGGTTCGGCAGGCGTTTGTCGATCAGCTCGAAATAGGTCTCGATGGTGTCCTGGAAGTCGACGCCGCGCGCCTTCATCGTCTCGACGGTCTCGAAGATGTTCTCGGTCGTCAGGGCGATGTGCTGGATGCCTTCGCCGTTGTAGCGACGCAGGAACTCCTCGATCTGCGAGTTGTCGTCCTGGCTTTCGTTCAGCGGGATGCGGATGGCGCGGTCGGGCGCGATCATCGCCTGCGAGAACAGGCCGGTCGCCTTGCCCTTGATGTCGAAATACTTCTGCTCCTCGAAGTTGAAGATCGAGTTGTAGAAGCCGGACCAGGTGCGCATCTGGCCGCGACGGACGTTGTGGGTCAGGTGGTCGAGGATTTCGAGGCCGACCGAGTTCTTCTTTTCGGCCTCCTGCCAGCCTTCGATCTCGTCCCAGCCGGCGTAGAGCGAGCCGTTCGCGCCGTACTGGTCGATGACGTAGAGCAGCGAACCGCCGATGCCCTGCAGGATGTAGGGATAGTCATTGCCCAGCGCGCCGCCGGCGGCGTCTGACGCGGCGACGGCGCCACGGGCCAGGGCGCCTTCATAGGCTTCCTTGGCATTGCCGACGCGGAAGGCCATGCCGTTGGCCGACGGACCGTGGTCCTTGGCGAAGTCGGCGGCCTGGCCCTTGGGCGTCAGGTTCACCAGCATGGAGATGTCGCCCTGCTTCAGGCGGACGGCGCCGGTGGCCGGGTTCACATGGGTGCGGGTGAAGCCCATCAGCTCCAGCCGGCCGACCATGGCCTCGGGCTCGGGGCCGGTGAACTCGACGAACTCGAAGCCGTCGACGCCGAGCGGGTTTTCCTGGTCGATCGTGGCTGCATCAGTCATCGGGCGTCTCCTGAAATGAGGGCGGCGTTGGATCGCCGTTTGTCGGGCGGAACCTAGTGTCCGGAACCGGTGAAGCCAAGGTGGGATGGGACACAGGTTCGTGGGGGCGTCTCAGCTTTCCTTCTCCCGATGGGAGAACGTGGCGGGGCGGAGCCCCGTCGGATGAGGGTCGACTGTTGAAGTCGGCGTAAGCCGCCCCCGGGACGGGGACACGGCTTACGCCGAATGCCGAGGATCGACCCTCACCCTTTCGCCTTGCCGATCGCTTCGCTCTCGGAGGCTCAAGCCCTCTCCCATCGGGAGAGGGAGAAGTCAGGGCCGTCCCACCACTGTATCCACCGAACCGGTGGTGACCGGGTGATATCCCGGGCGGGCCTGGGCATAGACGCGGGTGGCGATCGGGCGGCCCCAGTCGCCTTCGGCCCAGAGGCTGGTGAACAGCGGCAGGACGAATTTGCGGCGGCCCTGGGTGGTCAGGAAATGCTCCAGCGTCGGCACGGCGGGCTGATAGCGGTGCTTCACCGCGATCTGCAGCCAGGCGAAGACGACTTCCGAGTTGCCCTCGTTCTTCAGGTTCAGGGTGGCTTCCAGATCGGCCAGCTGGGCGTCGGTCAGCCAGCGGCCGTTGGCGGAGGTGACAGGCTGACGCCAGGCGAGGAAGCGCTGGCGCTCCTGCGTCGACCAGCCGGCCCACGGGATGGCCGAGGCGGGGCCGCCGGCGGCGAAGGCGCGGGCGGCGGCGTCCACCGGCGCGAAGGCGTTGGACACCGGCGGCTGCCAGTTCGACGGCATGCCCGGCTGGTAGATCCAGGCGTCCATCATCAACTGGTCTTCCAGCGCCCGTGTGGTGACCAGATGCGTCCGAATGTCCTCAAGGAACAGTTCGGTGGTCATGGGGCGGAAGGCGTTGCGTTCGAAATAGCCCTTGAGCCAGGCGTCGAAACGCTCGCGGCCGACGATGCGCTCGATGGTGCGCAGGAAGGCGGCGCCCTTTTCGTAGGCGATGTCGGTCAGGCCGTCGTCCGGGTCGCGACCGGCCAGATCGATCTTCAGCCGGGTGTCGGCGGGCGGCAGGTCGGCCAGCGTCGCCTGCAGGTCGCCCCATCCGAGCGACTGCAGCATCAGGGCGCGCTCCTGTCCGTACAGGGCCTCCATGATCCGGTTCTCGAAATAGACGGTGAAGCCCTCGTTGAGCCAGAAGTCGGCCCAGGTGGCGTTGGTCACCAGATTGCCGGCCCCGCTGTGCGCCAGCTCGTGGGCGACCAGCGAGACCAG
>JAVHYH010000310.1:2224-2697 GCA_031119155.1 Brevundimonas sp. | reverse complement strand
GACCCGAAGGCGAAATTCCTCGGCTCCAAGTTCGGTGAAGAGCTGGCCCGCTGCTATCGCGACGCCGACGTCTTCGTCTTCCCCAGCTGGACCGACACCTTCGGCCTGGTGATCCTGGAGGCGATGGCCACTGGCACGCCGGTCGCCGCCTATCCGGCCCACGGCCCCATCGACATCATTCCGGGCTCCAACGCCGGGGCCATCGACAAGGACCTGCGGACCGCCTGTCTGGAGGCGCTGAAGTGCGACCGGGCCACCGTTCGCGCCTATGCCGAGAAGTTCAGCTGGCGCGCGTCAGCCGAGCAGTTCATCGAGAACCTGCAGCCCTATCCCGAACCGGACCGCGGCCGCTTCTGGCGTCGCCTGCGCCGGATCGCGCGGCTGCGGCGCAAGGCGGCGGCCTGAGGGCTATCCCCAATCCCGGATGGCGGCGGGCGGTATCAACCGCCCTCCATGCTGACCTCTACGCGGAT
>JAVHYH010000310.1:0-2214 GCA_031119155.1 Brevundimonas sp. | reverse complement strand
GTTGAAAGCGATCGAGAAGGCGACGGTCGGGCTGGTCCAGCGCGCGGGATCCAGGCTCGACCTCGCGGAGCCCGACACCGCGGCTGAACCAAAACCCGCTCCATCGGGCGTCTCGCTCAGAACCCGGCAGGCTGACAGCCTGCCGTTTGTTGGGGCGACATCGCACTCGATGGTCGCCTCGCCACGCATCACGTCCCGATCCCGCGCCCGATCCGGAAAGACGATATTCGGCGGCGACCGCCACGGAAGGCTGTTGCTCACATAGACGCTGGTGAACGTTCCAGGCGCAGTCTCGACCCGCCGGAACTGCGGTTGCTCCTGCGTCAGGGCGGCGGCGAATGCGAGTTCAGCGAACATGGGTTCCTCCGCCGCCGACAATGCCGATCACCGCCCGGAAAGCCATACCAAACCCTTGGGAGAGAAAAGAAAAGGCGCCCGATTGGCGACGACCTAGAACCGGAAATCGATCCGGAACTTCACGCGTTCATGGGTCCAGAGACCGGGGTCGAGCCGACGACGGGAGACCGCGCGCACGGCGGCAGCGCCAAAGCCGTAGTTGCCAGCCGTTTCCTCAATGATCCGGCAACCGCCGAGCGCGCCGTTTTCGGGCGACACAGCGCAATCCAGAACCACGGCGCCCGGTATTTGGGCCTGATGCGCCCGCTCCGGATATTCGACGTCTGGCCCCACCCCGCCTCGCCAGGGCAGTTGGCCGGCAAGGTAGGTGTCCGAGTTTCTGCAACCCTCCGGGAACTCATAGCAGCGCCGCAACGGGGGCTCCTGAATGGGCGCAGATACGGCGACGACGAATGCGAGTTCAGCGAACATGGGTTCCTCCCGCGCTGATAATGCCCATCGGCCCGCGCGACGCCATACCAAACCCTTGTGATGGATAAGAAAAAGGCCCCGGATCGCTCCGGGGCCTTTCCGTTTTTAGACTGACAGGGATCAGTTGGCCGGGGCCGTCATCACCGTCAGGGCCTGGGCGATGGCGCGCTGGCCGGCCAGTTCGGTTTCCGGCAGCGGCACCAGACCGCGGTCCTGCAGATAGCCGCCGCGACCGGCCGAGGCTTCCGACATGAACTCCATGACGAACTGCTCCAGGCCCGGGGTCACGCCCACGTGCTGCTTCTTGACGTAGATGTAGAGGCTGCGGGCCAGCGGGTAGGAGCCGTCGGCGATGGTCTCGACCGAGGGGGCGATGCCGTCGATGGTCTCGGCCTTCACCGTGTCCATGTTCTGCTCGAGGAACGAGAAGCCGAACACGCCCAGCGAGCCCGGGGTGCGGGTCAGGGTCTGGACGATGGCGTTGTCGTTCTCGCCCGAGTCGATCCACATCTGATCTTCGCGCACGGTGTGGGCGATGGTCTCGAAGCGGTCGCCGTCGGCCTCGTCGAGGGCGGCCAGGGCCGGGATCAGCTTGGCGCCCGGCGCCATGCCCAGCTCCAGGAAGGCGTCGCGGGTGCCCGAGGTGGGCGGCGGGCCATAGACCTGGATGCGCTGGTTGGGCAGGGCCGGGTTCACCTGGTTCCAGGTGGTGGCCGGGTTGGCCACGAAGGCGCCGCCGGCGCCCGGAACTTCCTTGCCCAGACCCAGATACAGGTCCTGCAGACGCAGGTTGAAGCTGCTGCCCGTGCGGGCGGTGGCGACCACGATGCCGTCATAGCCGATCTTGATCTCGACGATCTCGGTGACGCCGTTCTTCTGGCACAGCTCGAACTCGGACTTCTTCATCGGACGCGAGGCGTTGGCGATGTCCGGGGTCGACGGGCCGATGCCCTGGCAGAAGGCCTGGATGCCGCCGCCGGTGCCCAGGGCCTCGACGCGCGGGGCGCTGCCGCCGGTGGTGCGCTGGAAGTTTTCAGCCACGCGGGTGGCGAAGGGGAAGACGGTCGACGAACCGGCCGCCCAGATGCCCGAGCGGGCGGCTTGCGAACCGGGCGCGCCGGCGTTGTCGCCACAGGCGCCGAGGGCCAGAAGAGCCACCGCCGAGGCGGCGGCGAGCAGGGTGCGGGTCATCGTCAGTCTCCGGACGGCTGAAGGGTCGCGCCGCTTAGACCAGAGGATTGTGACGGTTGGGCGAAGGGGAGGAAGGAGGGAGTAGGGCGTAGGAATTAGGAATTAGCGGGTGCGCGCCCGAAACGAGCCGTCGCACGATCTCCCTAACTCCTAATTCCTACGCCCTACTCCCTCACCACAGATGTGAATCGCATG
>JAVHYH010000309.1 GCA_031119155.1 Brevundimonas sp. | reverse complement strand
GACCAGATCGGCCTGGCCGTTCAGATCCTCGATCCCGCCGCCGTTCTGGCCCAGCAGGCAGAGATCGGCGGCCACGCCCGCGCGGGTCAGGCGGGGACGGATGTTGTCCAGACGCTTCTGCACCACGTCACAGGCGACCAGCGTGCCCTGCGCCTGCATGGCCTGCGCCAGCGCCAGCGTCTTGCCGCCGCCGCCCGCGCAGTAGTCGACCACGGCCATGCCCGGCCGGGCGCCCGCCAGCCAGGAAACGATCTGGCTGCCCTCGTCCTGGATTTCGATATGGCCGGCCTTGAAGGCGTCCAGCGCCTGAACGTTCGGCGGCGGCTCGCTGGGCAGGCGCAGGCCGAAGGTCGAGAAGGGCGTCGGCTCGGGCGCCAGACCGGCCGCCTTCAGCTCGGCCTCGACATCCGACACCGTCGCCAGCAGACCGTTGACCCGCAGGTCGATCGGCGCGCGCGGCGCCATCAGCTCCCGCGCCTCCTCGGCCCAGCGGTCGCCATAGGTGGCCTTGAAGTCCTCGACCGCGAACTCGGGCAGGCCCGAGGCCACCCAGCCGGGCAGTTCCCCTTCACCGGCGGCGGTCAGGCGCGACCGCTCCTGCTTGGACAGCGGACGCGGACCATAGCCGTCACCCGCATGCAGGGCCTCGATCTCGTCCAGCGGCAGGTTGTCGATCAGGCTCAGCGAGCCGATCACCAGCGCCCGGCCGTCCTCGCGCCCGCCCATGGCCCAGACCAGACGGCCGCGGGCGCGCAGCACCTTGTAGACGCGGTCGGCGATAGCCCGGCGGTCCTTGGACCCGGCATAGCGGTTCGCCGTCCCCCAGGTCTTGAGAACGACTTCGGCCGGCTGACGGCCCTGGGCGATGCTGTCCAGGATCGAGGCGGCGGCGGCGAGGCGGGCGGCTGGGGTCAAGTCAGGTCTTTCAGACGAACAGGGCGGCGATGACCATCACCAGCCCGCCGGTGGCGACCAGCCAGACCAGCGAGCGGAGATAGGGCACGCCGAAGGCGTAGAGCGGAACGTAGATCACCCGCCCGAAGAAATAGAGATGGGCGCCGAGGGCGGTCAGGAAACCGAACTTGCCCTCGATCCCGGCGATGACGACCGCGCCGATGAACAACGGCAGGGTCTCCAGCAGATTGGACTGCGCCCGCTTGAGGCGGCCCGCGAGCTTGCCCGACGGCTGTGCGTCGCCGTCACGCGGGCCCGCGTTCCACTTCGCGCCCAGTTCCGCCGTGCTGGCCATGCCGGCCGCCAGAATCTGGACGAGGGCGAGGATGAGGGTGAAAGCCAGCAGAATGAATTCAGGCTTCATATCCATGGCTTGCCCTCCCCTGTTCAGCCCTGACGGTAGTTCGGAGCCTCTCGCGTGATCATCACGTCATGGACGTGGCTCTCACGAAGGCCGGCGCCGGTGATCCGCACGAAGCGGGCCCGTTCCTGGAAGTCCGGAATGGTCCCGGTGCCCACATAGCCCATCGAGGCGCGCAGGCCGCCGACCAGCTGGTGCAGGACGGGGCTGATCGGCCCCTTGTACGGGGTCTGGCCCTCGATGCCTTCCGGGACCAGCTTCTCGGTCGAGACTTCCTTCTGGAAATAGCGATCCGCCGAGCCGGCGCCCATGGCCCCGACCGAGCCCATGCCGCGATACGACTTGTAGCTCCGGCCCTGGTACAGGAAGACCTCGCCGGGGCTCTCGTCGGTGCCCGCGAACATCGAGCCCATCATGGCGACGTTGGCGCCCGCCGCGATGGCCTTGGCCAGGTCGCCCGAATATTTGATCCCGCCGTCAGCGATGACCGAGGCGCCGGTGCCCCGGGCCGCGCGGGCCGAGTCCATCACGGCGGTCAGTTGCGGCACGCCCACGCCCGCGACGATGCGGGTGGTGCAGATCGAGCCCGGACCGATGCCGACCTTCACTGCGTCTGCGCCCGCGTCGATCAGGGCGCGGGTGGCGTCATAGGTGGCGACATTGCCGGCGATGATCTGCAGGCGGTTGTTCTCGCGCTTGATGCGCTCGACCACGGCGGCGACCGAGGCCGAATGGCCGTGGGCGGTGTCGATCACCACCACGTCGCAACCGGCGTCGGCCAGCGCCATCGCCCGCTCGAAGCCGGAATCGCCGACCGTCGAGGCGGCGCCGACCAGCAGGCGGCCCTGCTCGTCCTTGGCCGCGTTCGGGAAGGCCTGGGCCTTCTCGATGTCCTTCATCGTGATCAGGCCGACCGCGCGATAGTCCTCGTCCACGACGATGACGCGCTCGATCTTGCGGGTCTTCAGCAGTTCGCGGGCCTCTTCGCGGCTCGCGCCTTCGCGCACCGTGATCAGATCGCCCGTGGTCATCAGGGCGGCGGCCTTGATGGTGGGGTCGTTCTCGAACCGCATGTCGCGGTTGGTCAGCATGCCGACCAGCTTGCCCGTCTTCGGATCGACGACCGGGAAGCCGGTGATCTTCTTGCGCTCGACGATCTGGCGAACCTCGCCCAGCGTCGTTTCCGGGCCGACGGTGACCGGATTGACCACCATGCCGCTTTCATAGCGCTTCACGGCGCGGACCTGTTCGGCCTGCTCCTCGATGGTCATGTTCCGGTGCAGCACGCCCAGACCGCCGGCCTGCGCCATGGCGATGGCCAGACGGCTTTCGGTCACCGTGTCCATGGCGGACGACAGCAGCGGGATGTTCAGTCTGATGTCGCGGG
>JAVHYH010000308.1 GCA_031119155.1 Brevundimonas sp. | reverse complement strand
CGGATCCGCACCGGCGCGATAATCACGCGCGGCCCGGCCGACCCCGGACTGTCGACATCCACCACCCAGCCCTCGATCACCGTCGGCCGCTCCAGCGCCGGTGCGATCGGCGCCGTCACCGCATCGGTCCTCAGCTTCGCCGCCGCCAGCCCGAGCGCGAAACAGGCCAGTATCAGCAGGATCAGGCTCCACGCCCGCGCCAGATGCAGCCGCCGCCCGACCAGCCAACCGCCCGCCGCCAGACCGGCGAACACCAGCAGCGGCCAGACCGGCGGCTCGGACCGAAAGGCGAAATAGGTCGCGCAGCCGCCGCCGAACGCCACCGGGCTCCACAGTCGCCAGCGCAGGTTCTGGGCCACGACCTGCGCCTTGAGGAAGGCGGCGATCCTGACCCGGACGCTAGGCTTTGCGGCGCGCGGGGGTATAAGGGCGACCCGATTGGATCGACCTGTAATGACCTCCTCCCCTGCCCCCTCGTCCGAAGTGGTCACCCGCTTCGCCCCCTCGCCCACCGGCTTCCTGCACATAGGGGGCGCCCGCACGGCGCTTTTCAACTATTTGTATGCACGGCGACACAACGGGAAGTTTCTCGTGCGCGTCGAGGACACCGACCGCGAGCGCTCCACCGACGAGGCGGTGAAGGCGATTTTCGATGGGCTCGCCTGGCTGGAGCTGTTCGCGGACGAGGAGCCGGTGTTCCAGTTCTCGCGCGCCGAGCGCCACCGCGAGGTGGCTGAGCAGCTGCTCGAGAGCGGCCATGCCTATCGCGACTTCCTGACCGCCGAGGAGACCGGCGCCCTGCGCGATCAGGCCAAGGCCGAGGGCCGGACCTTCGAATCGCCCTGGCGCGACCGCGAGCCGACCGTCGATGACCTGCTGAAGCCCCACACCGTCCGCTTCCGCCGCCCGGCCGACGCGCCCGTGGTCGTGGACGACGCCGTGCAGGGCACGGTGCGCTGGGAGACGGCCTCGCTGGACGATCTGGTCATCCTGCGTTCGGACGGCGCCCCGACCTACAACCTCGCCGTGGTGGTCGATGACCACGACATGGGCGTCACCCACGTCATTCGCGGCGACGACCACCTGAACAACGCCGCCCGCCAGAGCCTGATCTACGATGCGCTGGGCTGGACGCGTCCGACCTTCGCCCACATCCCCCTGATCCACGGCCCCGACGGCGCCAAGCTGTCCAAGCGGCACGGGGCGCAGGCGGTGCATGAGTATGCCGAGATGGGCTATCTGCCCGAGGCCATGCGCAACTATCTGGCCCGTCTGGGCTGGGCTCACGGCGACGACGAACTGTTCTCGGACGAACAGGCGCGCGAATGGTTCGATCTGGCCGGCATCGGCAAGGCGCCGTCGCGGCTGGATTTCGACAAGCTGGCCCACGTCAACAGCCACTGGATCCGGCTGGCGCAGGACGATCGCCTCGCCAAGCTGACGCTGGACGTCCATCTGTCCCGCGACCACGCACTGGCGCCCGACGACGAGGCCCGCCTGCTGCGCGCCATGCCGTTCGTGAAGGACCGGGCCAAGACCACGCTCGAGTTGGCCGACCAGACCGCCTTCGTGCTGAACACCCGCCCGCTGGCCATCGACGACAAGGGCCGCGGCCTGCTGTCTGGCGAGGCCGGCGAGCGCATCGGCCGCCTGCGCGACAGGCTCAATCTCTTCCAGAGCTGGGACGTCTTCGCCCTCGAGGCCGAGCTGAAAGCCTTCGCCGAGGACGAGGCCGTGGGCTTCGGAAAGATCGGTCCGGCGACCCGCGCAGCCCTGACCGGAGGGGCTGCATCACCCGACATCGCGAAAACGTTGGCGGCATTGGGGCGAGAAGAAAGCCTCGGGCGCTTGGATGATGCGCTGCAACAGACTAAGTGACGTTCACAAATGAAACGCGGTCCGTCGCCTCCCCGCGCGAGACCGCTTCTGACAAAGGGGCTGAAATGACCGAACAAGCCAAACCCGCCGGTACGGCGACCCTCAACTACGCCGGAAAGACCGTTGATCTTCCGGTGCTGTCGGGTTCCACCGGCCCGGACGTCATCGACATCCGCAAGCTCTACGCCGGCACCGACGCCTTCACCTTCGACCCGGGCTTCACCTCGACCGCCTCGTGCGAGTCGGGCCTGACCTTCATCGACGGCGACGCCGGCGTACTGCTGCACCGCGGCTATCCGATCGACCAGCTGGCTTCGGACTCGAACTTCGTCGAGGTCTGCCACCTGCTGCTGCACGGCGAACTGCCGACCGCCGCGCAGTACGAAGAGTTCAAGAACAGCATCACCATGCACACAATGCTGCACAGCCAATTCGACCGCTTCTTCGAGGGCTTCCGTCGCGACGCCCACCCGATGGCGATCATGGTCGGCACCGTCGGCGCCCTGTCGGCCTTCTACCACGACAGCCTGGACATCCATGATCCGGTCCAGCGCAACATCTCGGCCATCCGCCTGATCGCCAAGATGCCGACGATCGCGGCCCGTGCGTACAAATACCACATCGGCCAGCCGTTCATCTCGCCGCGCAACGACCTGTCCTACGCCGAGAACTTCCTGCGCATGTGCTTCGCCGTTCCGGCCGAGGACTATCAGGTCGATCCGCGTCTGGTCCGCGCCATGGACCGCATCTTCACCCTGCACGCCGACCATGAGCAGAACGCCTCGACCTCGACCGTCCGTCTGGCCGGTTCGTCGGGCGCCAACC